>JBAVTY010000027.1:0-8311 GCA_049696495.1 Candidatus Nitrosopolaris sp. | reverse complement strand
TCTTCTCATCCTCCGAAATATTTCTGATAGGAGTAAACCTCACATAATTGACTAAATGATAGTCAGCTAAAGCTGTATAGATAAGATTAATTTGTCAAAAAGCCAAGTACTAGTTTACTGTAATTGCAATTGATTAACTTACAATGCTGTTAACGCACTATACGCCAATCCTTTCCAATAATTCAAACACTTCGCTATTAGTAGGCGGCTCTGCAGTTTGGCTTCTCAAGTAGAGTGAAACAGCTGCGTTAGAAAATGTCAATCGCTCAGTGGCATTCAGGCCAGCAAGGTAGCCGATTATATCTGCAGAATCCCAAGAATCGCCGGCCCCAGTCAATGTCTTTACGTCAACTCTGATTGCACGGACAAAGATCGTTTCTCTTCCATTCGACCATGCTGCGCCTTTTCTCGTATGCAAGTCAACGCTTATCCCGATTTTTTCTGCAAGTTGCTTGACGGCATTTTTAACATCATCGACAATATTTTCACTTGTGAGTTCAAGATGTTCGAGCCCCGCAACTTGTGCAAGGGAATTATATTCATTTTCATTTATACTTAGAACATCGGTGAGTTCTGCGATATATGTAAGTGAGTCTCTAAAATCCTGCTTCCTAGTATCGATATCTGCTGGATCGATAAAGTGAAGAGACTTGGGAGAATTTTTAAAAGCATGTTCTGTCAATTGTGTTCCCCTTAAATTGCTGCCCCAATTGACGACTACGACGGCATCAGAAGTTTTCAAATAATTCAGATGCTCTGGAGAATTAACCCTGTCAGGACCAAAATTACTGTTGTCTCCAACATCGCTTATCATTACATTGACCCTAACACCACTTTCATTAGGCAATTCAAAAGCTGTGGTGCTGCCATGTCTTCCGCTTGCAATCAAGAGGTTCACGTTATCTTTGAACCTCGAAAAAACCTGTCTAAGGATAGCTGATCCGATATCATCGGCCACGGTAAATAAGGTGACCTTTACACCTAGTTTGGAAAGGCAATATGCCATATTTGCTGCATTTCCTCCCTTTGTATCGGTGGTCGGTATACCACGTATGCTGCCACCGCCGAGCCGGGCTTTGTCATTAATGCTGTTGAACAATTCTTCTCTCGATCTTAGCTTTATAATGCGATCAACGAAAAAATCAGGCATTACAACAATGGGATTCATATAGGAGTAGTAAGCTTTTATTTTTTCTGACAAAGGAGATCTAATTTCCTGACACCCACACAGTCTGAATGTTGCTACTCTTTATGTATATATCTTAATGGGCGTACGTGAAGAAATGTCTAATGTATCTTCTTCCTTACACCGGCTGATTGGTGATACTTTTTAATCAGTTGCTCCGTTAATAATGGTACATGTTGATGAATACATGAGCCCCCCTCCACCAATAGATGCAGCAGAGTTTGAAGCACATAAAGACCTGAGCACAATAATCATACAGTTTTTGTGTAGAAATAAAGAAAAGGGTTTTTCAGCTAAGGAAATTGGAGAAGCTCTAGGACTGAAGGAAGAAGACGTAAATCATTCGATGTTGAAGTTAGGTATGACTGATCTGTTTAGTGGACTTACAGGCGGCATGATTCCACGCAAATATGGTTCGAATTCAAAGAATAAAGTGGATATTAAGATAGAGGATATTACAATCAATGGGGTAATCTACTACCGATGTGTAGAAAGAGTTAGTTAAATTCTGATCAATAAAAAGGAAAGCCTGTGCATATAATAGGCTAGGGAAAGAAAAAATGAACGCTGCGTGTTGCGATCAGGTTATGGTTTTCTTATTCCATGTCCATGCCACCCATGCCACCCATGCCACCCATGCCACCCATGCCACCACCAGGGGGTGGTCCAGCAGGCATCCTAGACTTGGTTGCAGCGATGACATCGTCTATACGTAAAAGCATGGTAGCTGCTTCAGTGGCAGATTTTATGATCTGTTCCTTGACAACCAATGGCTCAAGTACGTTCAGCTTATACATATCTGCCACAGATGTGCCTCGCACATTGACACCGGTCCATTTGGACCCCTTCGATTGTTTTGCACGCAGATCCGTCATGGTATCAATTGGATCCATACCTGCGTTCTCGGCAAGGGCAAGTGGAATTGAATCAAGTGCATCTGCAAATTTCTGAACCGCGAGCTGTGCACGTCCTTCGAGATTGCTTGACCACTCTCTCAGCTCATTCGAAATATATGCTTCAGGAGCACCACCGCCAGCCACAATCGCAGGTCTCTCAAGGACATCCTTAGTTACCATCAAGGCATCATGAATAGAACGGTCTGCCTCATCCACTACCCTCTGTGATCCGCCCCTCACTAGAATTGTAACTGCTTTGGGATTCTTGCACCCCTCTATAAAGACCCATTTGTCAGTTTCCACCTTACGCTCTTCGACCAAGTCTGCAGAACCCAAATCCCTCGCGACCAGGTCATCTAGATTATTTACTATCCTAGCGCCAGTTGCCTTTGACAGCTTAAACATATCGCTTTCTTTAACACGCCTTACAGCAATGATGCCTTCTTTGGCAAGATAATGCTGCGCAATATCATCGATGCCCTTCTGACACAGTACGACATTGGCGTTAGCAGACTGGATTTTTTCAACCATAGATTTGAGCATTCTGTTCTCCTCATCAAGAAACATTTGCATTTGTTTAGGATCATTAATACGGATCTCAGCACTCATCTCAGTCTTTTCAATTTCAAGAGCAGAATTTACCAGCGCTATTTTTGCATTTTCGACTCTTTTTGGCATACCTGAATGAACAACTTCCTTGTCAAGGACGATACCTTTTATAAGCTTGGTATCATGCATAGAGGCACCCGCTTTCTTTTCGACCTTTATATTATCCAAGTCTACCTTTAGACCCTCATGTCCATGATCCTCGGCTATCTGCTTTATAGCATTGACGACGATTTGACTCAAAATAGGGCTGTCTTCAGAAACGAGCTTCGAATCCATACTTGTGCGCGCGATTCTCATTAATACTTCTTTGTCTTCTACGTCTACCTTAACTGCAATTTTTTGTAATATTTTCAATGCTTGGTCAGCCGCCGCTGTATAACCATCTACAATTACAGATGGATGAACATTTTTGCTGATCAGATCTTCGGCCTTTTCCAGTAAGGCACCAGCGAAAACTACTGACGAAGTTGTTCCATCGCCAACTTCGTTGTCAACAGACTTGGACACTTCGACAATCATCTTTGCAGCAGGATGCTGCACATCAATTTCCTTTAAAATAGTTGCACCATCATTTGTAATTGTTACGTCGCCCAACGTGTCGACCAGCATTTTATCCATTCCCCGCGGGCCTAGACTGGTCTTTACGATTTCAGAAATCAATTTTGCTGCCGAAATGTTGTTTTTTTGCGCATCCCTACCCTTATTTTCCCTTGTACCTTCCTTTAAAATGATTACTGGCATTCCGCCAGCTGTTGTTTGAACTGTAGCCATACTCATATACCTCCTAGAATGTTAGAGGATTTTCCATTGCCTCTTTTATAGTTTTTCACATCATAACCCCGCCAACTGCTTCTGCTTCTTGCTGAATTTATCTCTAAAGCTTGTCACGTTTATTATAAATCTCTCATGTTGTCCGCCGCCGATTCTTTCGAGGCTATCAGTCGCCTCAACTTCAAATAAGACTCTCCTCCCATTAGCAGATACGACTTTGGCCATGAAAACTACGTTAGCACCCACAGGTGTAGCAGCTAAATGTCGAATGTTTACTAAAGTCCCAACAGAATCCCAATCGTCTTGGGGGATAAATTGCTCCTTTAGCAGTAACCTGCAAGTCTCTTCCATCTCCGATATCATTGAAGGTGTTGAAAGTACGTTCTCTCCTTTCCATAGAAACCTTGTCGTCTGAGCAGAACTAACTTTAATGGTTCTCTCTTTGGTTGAGCCAATATTTACGGTAAAATCCATATAACATACATGAGACGGATAAAAAATTTAAATTTTGTTAAATGATTTAAATTCCCGTTTTTATTATCTATGTCTACGTGCATCTGCCTTTCTCTCATTTTCTTCCCGCACGTGATGTAGCCTCTCTTTTTCATGCAAGAACTCCATGCCACAATTACGACACTTCAAAACGGTCTGGTGATGCACATTTTTCATATGCTGTATTAGGTCGTCTAGTTTATTGTACTTCTGACGACAGTGCTCACACTGCTTTCTTTCCCGAACAAACAGGATCATATAATTATATTCAGTTTGCTTCCTATTAAGCATCTGTCCACATCACCTCAAATACGATTTGAATAGAAAAAAAGGAAAAGTAAAGGTTTGGACTATTTCTTATGCCTTAAGGCTGAAGCAATCACGTAAGCTAATCCTACGCTCAGACCAAATGCCAACGGGATCCATACGCCAAAGCTGTCCCAGGTTGCCGGGACAATCTGCTGAAGTAGCGCGCCAAATACCATACAGTATGCTATAGGCTCTTAGTATATTAGATTTTCTCAGGATCGGCCTCGTTAACTGTGAATAGAGTGTACGAACGTTGGGTCTGATTAGTCAGCATTGACATGCATGTGACTTACATGCATGTAGAAATGAAGACGCGTCATGAAAAAGCAGCATCATGTGTATATATATTGGGAATGAATTCGAAATTTGATGGTTCGTATTTATCGTTCCAACATACACACTTCCGTCTCCCAAGCGGACATATTCCTTATTGGTGTGCCTGACGAATCAAAGTCGCTAGCGAAGCGGAAGGGAACGAATAGAGCACCTGATATCATTCGCTCGGCATTCAATCAAGCGGAATTTTTCGAAAGGGAGGGAAAAACTATCCCTGTATCACCCATGCGTGGTAGTCACGATAATAAGCGGATAGTAGACGTAGGTAACGTCAACAGAGAGGATCTTTACCAGCTGATAGTTGATTTAGTGTCATTTAAGAAGATCCCCATTATCATTGGTGGAGATCATTCTATAACAACCATAGCGTTACGGGCTATAGGAAGCGTGTTAGGTAAAATCGGTCTGTTTTATTTTGATGCTCATCCTGACTTTGTTTCCTCAATGAGAAATTATTACGGTTCAGTACTGATGGATTCTGCTCATTCTATAGAATATAAAAAAAGTATGTTAATAGGAACTAGGGCCGCAGAGTTAGAGGAATTAGAGAATGCGCAGCGCGTCGGTTTAGAGATCATATCTCCAATGGATTTCGTCGAGTTGGGCATTTTGAAGCTTGCAGATAAAGTGGTCGCAAGAGCGGTAGGACATAAGAAATACATCTCTATTGATCTCGATTGCGTTGATCCTGCTTTTGCACCAGGAGTGTCTTTACCATCTGTTGGCGGGTTATCTAGTATCGATCTCATCTACCTCGTAAAACGTGCAATAGATTTCGGACTAGTGGGAATAGACATAGTCGAGCTTTCTCCGGATTTTGATATTAACCATATCACAGCAAATCTAGCAGCTAGAATTATCTCAGAGTGCATCGGATCAATTAAGGTGTATCGTTAACGTATCATCATAACGTCTGTGTTGGTGAAATTAGAAGAGTCTACAATTACTATTATATGCATCTTCGGCATCCACTCTGTCTGTCTTAATGGAGATATGAGAGAGAATCAATTTCTTACGCTTCCTCTCATTCCTCGTATTTCATAATGACTAAACTACTGTGCCAGTGTTTTTCAATGCAAGTCGGCTAATTTATTAAACAATATCAAACATATATTCTTGCTTTGCTTTGCATTATGTTTGCAATTATTGTATTTATTATCCAACTTGTTGCAAAGCAGTGATAATATTATCATTTTTATTCTAGTTTATCGTGACATTAAGTTTATCACTACGCAATATTTTCTCGGAAGAGATCAAACGGTAATTTCAAACTTCATATGACGTCGATCGTAAATCGCTCTTTCGTATATTAGATAACGACTTGCAGTTAACAACTAAATTCACCTTGGTACTGAACAAAGAGAAGGACTGCAAAGATCTTTCTATGCTGTCATCTGTCATGTCGACTGAGAAAATCTGTTTACCTAAGAATATGAGCGGATAAAAAAGCCTATACCGGAGAGGAGTCCGAATCATCGTAAGTGGATCACGGTAAATTATCCTGTTATCCGTTTAACAAATTAATGCCAAACCATCATTCTATCGCCCAACAATACCGTTTAATTTGAGTTGGGTTATATTCCGGTTTAGCTTTTTTATGTTATGCAACTCGCTATTTCTTTCAGACAGTTACGCGAATTACTTTATGATAAACTAAAGAAAAGGAAGTTGCTCGTGATTGATACTAGACCGTATTCTGATTACATTAAAGGACACATTCCCGGCGCTGTAAACTTAGACTTGATGCAGTTTCATTGGATTGATAGCTCTAAGCAAGGAATCAAGCAGTTTAATAAACAAATGAGGCTTCTTCTCTCAAATATCGGAGTAGCGAAAGACAAGGTCGTGGTATTTTATGATGATATTTCTGGTTCATCTTCAGCGAGAGGTGTTTGGTTATTGCTCTATTTCTCGCATAAGAGGACGGCTCTTCTCGATGGGGGGTATCAGGCATGGAAAAATGCTGGAAATAGATCAGAGACGAATACCAATCCTTTTATTCATTCTAATTTTCGGTGTCAACCTAATCCAAAAATCCTTGCCGACATCAGGCTGGTTAGATCTGCAATTAAGAAGAAGTCAGTTGCAATAGTTGATACGCGTTCAAAATCTGAATACGAGGGGTCTGTTGTTCGCGCATCTAGAGCCGGCCATATCCCTTCGGCTATAAATATCGATTGGATGAATAACGTTGGCGATAAGGGATTTTTCAAAGATCCCGAAAGGTTAAGACGTATATATTCAGGTATTAGCAGAAATGCAGAAATCCTCACATACTGCCAAGGAGGATATAGAGCAGCTAATACATTTATAGTGCTAAAATTACTCGGCTATACAAATGTCAAATTGTATTTAGGCTCATGGGGAGAATGGGGCAATAGACTAGACGTCCCAGCTCAGCTCTAGATTAGCCCTGCCTACAAGAGAGATCGTTTGATGCTATTGTCATTTTTATGTTGATTCAAAAGTATAATAGTAAGTCCTTTTGAGTTACTTCGTCGGAATGAAGCAATTTTTTCAACAATTTTGTAATGATGTTGTTACTTTAGATCCATCAATTCGTTTCGTCGGAGTTGCTGACGAACATGGACTTTTGCTTTCTACGTCTGAACGCAAAGATCTGAAGCCACTGCTAAACACGGAGGAAACACAACAATATGCAATTACTGCGGCGACCCGTCAATATACTAGAATTAGATGGCAAACTCTGTTGGGCAAAATAGACTATACATGCTCTCACTATGATAAGTTACTTCGAGCCACGATCCCTCTAACAGATAAAAATAACCATCTTACATATGTAATTATATTTACATTCGATGTTGAAACAGCTAATTTTCATGAGATCATAATGAAAAAGATAATTCCACTCATTAATCAGAATTCAAAACAGTTTGTTCGTTGATAATAATATTTAGTAAAGATATTGAATAAATAAATCGAATTCGTTGTTTTATTAGATATTCAAACAATCTCTTGTGGCGGTAAACAAATGTCTCTAGTGGGAGCTTATCTGTGTATAGACGTTCAATGGTCTTGCGTGCATAATTATAGATATGTCTGTTTGTGGTTTGCATAGACATTCGACAGGACAGACCTGTGCCCTACTTTAGGCCTTCTAGATAACCATCTTGCTCCAGCTTGTCTGCATGTGCGGCAATATATCGCCACACAATATCGGCCTTATTCGATTGAAAGTCCCAGGGAGCGATCAATACTACATCATTATCTCGAATCCACATTCTGCGTTTGATTTTCCCTCGAATACGACACGTTCTAACCTTGCCATCAGTACATCTTACAATTATATTGTCTCCTCCAACAAGCTTGATAACACGACCAAGCAACTCGCCTTTCTGAGGCGTAACCAATTCTTTGAGATGAGATTCACTCAATACTTTCCTTTTGCCTAAGTTGAAAACCCCACAATTTATCTTTTCAACGAAGTTAAAAATCTATATGCTAGGGATCGATTACATAAGCTGGCGTTTGGAGCAATTAAAGCATAACAGTTATAGTGACCATCCATTTCTTGTTACCCCTATACAATTAAAGAAGTCATGCTATTTCAACAGTTAGCTAATTGGGGGGTTGTTGCCTAATTCGATATCGCATATCGTGTCACCTTTAGTCCCAGTTTGTTTGCACATTGCAATCTGTTAAGCACTTCTATGTTCCAGCCTATTGATTTAATTAATCCAAATCTTTTCTG
>JBAVTY010000026.1:0-2074 GCA_049696495.1 Candidatus Nitrosopolaris sp. | reverse complement strand
AATGACACCAGCAGAGAAGTTCATGAAATGTTTAAAACAACCGCTATTGATACACTAAAACAAGACAAAAAGTGTCAGGCATGTTGGTACATGATTTTGTCAACCATGTCTGGAAGTACAACAACTACGGAACCAGTAGCCAATACTACAACGATAAATGTCCCGATGACTTCGGCTACGAAGTCATGACTTCAACTATCAAAGGAAAATACACTGACTATAGCCGATTATATTCTTGCGATGAGAACAGAGACTAACTTGTCTGACCATTACAGGATGGATCTTATAAAATTCCTATATACATTTTCAAAATATATTAACAATAAACCATTCAGAGCTATAACTAGAGATGATCTGATCTGCTTTTTGGAAAACAAGTTTGTAAACAACGAACACAAATTGTAAATAATATTATATTCGACGAAAGCAAATTGTTTAACGGAAGTTCTCTTTGCAACTAAGAAAGCAAGAAAATATAGGTTTGGAGTAATCCATGCGTAGCCTTTTCTCAAGTCGACAACAAAAACCTCATATTGTTGTTTCCTAACTTCTTCGACTCTTCTAACGATCTCACCGAGCTTAAAGCATAGCGAACAAAATCATTAAACCATTTTACGTATTTCTGTTAGGCCAGCATATGCTAACCACTGATGAAGCCCAAGAACTTGTTCCATTGGTAGAACAGCAAAGAAATTTATTCTGGAAACACTAACAAGGAGGAAACTTGGGCTGAATTGTTAAGGATGCTTAGCAAATATATTCAAGAAGAGATCAATGTCTATTTACCAGATCAGTCCTTATTTTGTGCATCTATGATAAACGCTTTTTTGTACATACCTTAACATTAATAGACCTTTCTATTTGTAAGTATATAGAGTACATAGTTCTGACCAGCAGCTCATAAATTAGGTAGGAGATGGATGCTAACCGTATCGCCTCTTTTCCCTTCTCCTCCTTTTCAATTGCAACTTACCAGTTTAGTTAATTGGGAAGATTACGATCAATTTCTCCATGGTCCATTCCGAACGAATCCGTTGGCATCATACGTTGACCCGTTAGTCGAATGTGGATGCGCAAGACACAGACTTCAATAAAGTCCAGTAAAACAGCAATCGCCAAAGCGCCGGGCAGAACCTGTTCCATATTTCATGAGGGCAACACGTTTTATGAGATGACTCCCCAACTAACTAATCTCTGATATTTAGATCATAGGTCCGACAGAGAACTAAACAAATCCTGACGGTAACCGTAATAATCTATACATGTCAGTCTTGAATGTACATCGCCTCATATGACGGTTGGTTCAGGAATTCGAGCAATCCATGCCATCTTTTCCAACCTGGACCATCCGTTGCCATCGTATAATATAATCTTGTCAAGATGTTAATGCGGTTCCTACTAGTTCTGAGAACTTGCGATCTTGTTGAGCTGCAGCTATTTTTAACCTTCTACAGTTATGCCGTGGCCCTCAGCGGTTCGTTATCGTTTCGGGTCTCCTAGGCCAAACATGTGTCGATGAACATACGGCCATCGATATCATAGTATAGAATGAACATCCGCGACGTCGATCGAGGTAATTTAGATAGCGTCTCTTGTCATTTGAAATTTCTCCTTTGGTATTGTAGATTCAGTCGCTGGGATTTGATCAGCCATTCGTATTGATATCCGCCTGAGCTTCACCAACAACTTACCTTTGCCTATCGCAAACCATAAATCATTCATGATAAAAATCAGCAGCAGCTTTGCATAACTGAATCTTCTGTTAATATTGTTCGACCTAGCTACATCTAGCTTACCTATCATGATCTGGTGATCGACTGGCATATGTTTAATGTACATTCGAGAAGCTTTTTTTAATATCCACTACAATAGATCAAAAAAGAAATGAATTGGTTTAGCAGATATGCTACCAATACATCGTAGCGAAGATTTGGTTAATAAGTGAGCTTATGTCGTTATTGTCAGGATGTGAACCAGCATACGTTGAAATTGGTCCATTATTTTCATCACCTCCAAGGTTATTGCCATTTCCATATGCTTGATCAGCTACCGGATTATTGCCATTTCCATATGC
>JBAVTY010000025.1:0-3404 GCA_049696495.1 Candidatus Nitrosopolaris sp. | reverse complement strand
TTGAAAACCTAAATGATAATATGGTATCAGAAAAACTACAATCGATATGCTTTCTTAATACATCATTAAATATTAATTCCAACACTGTTTTTTGGAATAATGAATAATTCTCCCCCCAGATCATGTTTTAAAATATATGTATGTGTACTGCCTTCGATACTGTGACTAATTTCAACAGAAGAGTTCTTCATACGCACATCTAACCAAGACAAGAACGAGTCCAAGTCCATCTTATTCTTCATAAATAAAGCAGCATCGTTTGTAGCATTTTTCCCTATACTCGTTGCTAGTTCTATTATTTCTTGCTTGTTCGTTTTTTTAAAAAGCTCAGCGACAACAGGTTTAAGCATCGATATCAGTCCAACTTTAGATTCATACATGTCCCATTCTACGTATCTTTGAAGAATTTGATTAACTATTGTATTTAGACTAATGTGGCGACGTTCAGACTCTGCACGTAGCATATTAACAACATTCTCGTCTAATCGAAAGGTCATCGTTGTAGTCCTTTTGCCGTGATCTGTATGAGGGAACGCATCAGACATACAACAAAGGGATCGATATCGTAGCTCTAAATGTGTTTCTGCCATAGACATGGGCTATGACTGCCTGTTGAAAAATATGATGGAGCACTTGTAACAAGACAATATGGATAGACGAGATCGGCTGAAATAATAGCCTGGGTTTTTGCAACTCGTGTACTACGATTATTGATTCAAATACAAAGTGCTGATCGTCGGTCCCTCCACCATTTTAAATAACGCGATCATTTTCATAAGCCAACTAGACTATAAGATTCCTTTCTTGCCCATCATTCTAGTAATGTGGTTCTCGTCGTGCGTAGTCATAATATTGTTCGCTTATGCCGAAAGGATCTCTATTTTCTACCGGCTTCCCGTTGATTGCGCTCTTGATGAGATTAATTAACATTAATCCATATGCTGGTCCTATCATCCAAGCCCCAATTGTTGCAATTTGATTCATTATGATAAATTGGGGCAGAGGAGTGTAATCGAACGTACGCCTAGGCTGTCCATATAATCCTAAGATGTGTTGTGTGCCGAATACAACTGCTATACCTATCAGTGCAACTATAAACTGAACCTGTGCAGATCTTTCGTTATACATTCTACCTGTAACCATGGGGAATAGGTAATAAATGAAACCTGTGAACATCATCGTAACAGTTCCCATCATAAATAGGTGGAAGTGTCCTACTACGAAATAACTAGCATGGGTTAGAAAATCAAGAGGGATAGCAGTGTTCACGACTCCACCAGCGCCAGCAGCGTAGAAGAACATTATGCCACCTACTGTAAATAACATTGGAGCCGCAAACTTTATTCTTCCACCCCACATTGTCGCAATAAAGTTGAATACATGCATAGCTGACGCTGGAACAGCAGCAAGGGTACCTATCATGAAAACGGTCTTTTCTGTAAAACTCATACCAGTTGCGAACATATGGTGTGCCCAAGATGCAAACCCAATGGTCCCGAGCATCATAAACGCGGTAACTCCTGACTGGTAACTAAAGATAGGTTTTCGCGAGAACTTGGGTATTATCTCATACGCCATAGCTATCGCGGGGATCAAGAATATGTAAACTTCTGGATGGAAAGTAAACCAGAACAAGTGTTGGTATGCTAATGGATCTCCACCCATTGCGGGATTGAAGAAACCGGAAACACCCAGTCTATCAGTATACATCATAATCATGGCAGCTGAAAATGTAGGCATGGAAACTATTATCATAAACGATTGGATCAGGATTCCCCAGGCAAATAACGACATTTTCATAAGAGGCAAGTCTGGATGCTTCATCTTAAGAATTGTTACAATAAAATTAACCGAGCCAAGTATGGATGAAATACCAAGAATCTTCATACCAAAGATCCACATGTCCGTTGCAGGACCGGCTGCTTTTATAATCGAATATGGCGGATATGCAGTCCAACCAGTGTCTGAGAATCCTAGCCATATCAGAGCTCCGGCTACCGGTATCATCCAAAATGCCACTGCATTAAGCTTTGGCCACGCCATATCCTTATAGCGCACATATATGGGGATTAGATAATTTCCCACTCCTGCTCCAAATGGAATGACCCAAAGAAGTAACATATCGGTCCCATGGACCGTGAAAATTCGTTCAAAATCATTCGCTCCCATTCCCAAGAAGTGCGCTGCAGGAAGAAATAATTCAGATCGAATACTAAGTGCCAAGACTCCACCCATGAAAAGAAATGATATAGATGTAATGATGTATAAAAGTCCGATATCAGTATGATGAGTTGAAAACAGAATCTCCCACATCGCTCGAGGTTTCTTTACTTCTAATACCATATTACTCACTTCATTATTGCTAATGATAATACATTATTGTGACTATTACTATTCTCGCAGGAAATATTACTCTTATATTTTATCTTGATAGAGGACAATCAGATGATAACATCTTATTGACGTTAGTAAAAATAATTTACGTTTCTTTTGCAAACATATCCAACCATTTGCAATAGTTGTCGGCGTGAAATTTTGAAATGTTGGGAAAATGTATTGGCTCCCCTTAGGAATATTACTTATTACAACTATTGTGAGACTGCGTCACGTTGGACAAACTTTTAACCCCCAGAGGGAGGAAAGTAGGCAGCGAATGGAACTGCAAGCAGAATTAGTGGGTCTCGGTCGCAAAAAATGTGCGTTGGGATTCTATTTCAGTTTCCGCTATTACTATCATTTTAACGCTATAGCGAGGTTTATCATTCATTCATTCATTCAATGCTTTCAATTGCAGTTGCTTGTATGCGAAACGATATCCTTATGAATTTCATCCTATAAATTCTATAGATGATGGGACATGATCCAAATTATGGTCATAGAAGTGAGCTTTCTTTATACTCGAAATAATTTGATGGAGTCACAAAATTTTGTTCTAATTTCTTGATTTGTAAATTATGTTTTTGGTGCGCCTCATATCTTTACGGATCTTATCAAGTGGCCGAAAAGTGTCCTATGTGTGGTATTAATAGCAGTAATAACAGCATTGAATCAATACCGATCTCTAATCAGGAAGCATTCGAGTTTCGATACAATCAACTACATGGCCTTAGATTAAACTTCTATCCCCATCATAAAAACAGTAATAGCACTTAATGATTTGTTGTCATACATTGCTGATATAGAAAGTGCTTAAAACGAGGTCAAAATGCAATATATGACACAAGCATAGAAAGTCAGTCCATCAATAAAAATAGGAGAATTATGATATAGGAGCTTTATTATGAATGATTCCAAGTCTGTTTGCCTTCATGCTTAACAATACTGTCACTGAAGATAATATATGTCAGCTGCATGTATATTTTATTCCTTATTTGATAATGAATTTCGTGGATGAAACTTGCTGT
>JBAVTY010000024.1:0-2271 GCA_049696495.1 Candidatus Nitrosopolaris sp. | reverse complement strand
CAGAAAAGATTTGGATTAATTAAATCAATAGGCTGGAACATAGAAGTGCTTAACAGATTGCAATGTGCAAACAAACTGGGACTAAAGGTGACACGATATGCGATATCGAATTAGGCAACAACCCCCCCGGAATAATAAGTTTTTTAAAGGATCAGGCACTAACGGGGTAATGACCGTAACACACCGATCTGAGAGAGATGATGATTTATTATTCACAACAGACCGCAGCAACATGGACTACGTCACTCTTAGTGGAGTATGCAAACGCACCGGAGCTGAAGAGTCTGAATTACAGGTATTTCTATTAGAGCAACTGACAGATAATGCACTCGATTCTATAGAATCCTGTACTTCTCCTACTTCAGTTCCTGGTTCTTATGGTCTAACGGCAATAACCAACGATAATGTCGTTTGCAAAGATTACAACGAACCGCAAATATACGTTGATATAAAATTTGGCGATGAGAACCGCTATCTTGCAATAATAGTTAAAAATTCAAACTTTGGAAGTGAAGAGACCGGATTTACTGAACAAAGAATAAATTCTATCTTTGGAGACCTGGATGTTTTTCATTCTAGCAAACGAAACCAATTTAGAATTAGTCGCGTTATGCAAGGGGACGCATTAAAAGAAGTACTTTGTATTCCTTCTGTTCTGGCAGCAAAGTATCAAAGTTATTTCAATAAACCTTGGAATGAACCACTCATAATAAGAAATGGATTTGGAAAAAAGTTTGAAATTATGGCAGTAGTAGATAAAATCGCTAGACACAACTATGCCGACATACAAATAAGTGAAATTCCTTCAAATAAAAATGGTTTCACAGAAGTTGAGGTACACATTCCATATGACCCAAAACTGTCGGAGATAGTAAATCCTGATGTCCTATGGCTTGTTCTTGTCAAATATGCGTTGCTTAATCCACATGTTGGATTTCACTTCAATGTTGTCAACGCTGATGCTGGTTCGCCTCCAATATCAAAGGCGAGTCTTATAGCAACTCAGGAGAGAAGAGAGGAAAAAAAGAAGTAGCGTCTATTCCTACGACTTGGATAGCTTTGAAAATCTGATATACAGTATTGCAGACGACAGTTTAATAGTCTATGACGTCCTCCGTCAGGGCGAATCAACAAACATGCCGATGCAGTTAAAAGGCTATACCTAGATGGATTTATTGCTAAAAAAGATTGGAATTTTCTGAATAGTGGTAAATGTGGTAGGCGCATAGAAATTGACAATGTCTTGACGAGATTGCATTGAAGATAGCAGAAGTTCTTAGAAGAAGCTGAGTACTATAGCAGATGTAGTGTAGAAAAAGTAGAAAATTTTAAGTTCATAACTAATGCGTACGCGGAGTCTGGGTTGAAAACTAATTCTATACAACAACTATGTCTGAGTAGAGTAAAAGAAGAATTAACCAAAATAATCGATGAAATGCCTGATTTCTCAGCACCGATGACACTGCCACAACAGATTACCCTCGTCATCAGAAGTTTGAGCCTAGCACGGCTTGCTACACAGGCATCTGTTGCAGCAGATATAGCAGAGGAAGACATTGCAAAATGGGCATTAACGGAAAGAGGGAATTGGCAGTCATATAGCCGCGTCAAAGCTAGCGTTTTAAACTTCCTCGTTCAGGTCCTAGCCAACGCAAGCAAATTCGAGAAGGCACAGCACGCACTGGTAACTGCGCTAGATTCTGCTAGATTAGAGAGTAGGGAGTTACTTTTAGAGACATTAGCAACTGGGGCCGCTGCGTTAGCACCTATTGATGAAGGTAAGACACTGTGGGTGTGTATTAGTGAGTGTAACTAGCTTTTGCGACATTGACGTCTAATTCATGTTTTCAACTGCTATCCTCTGTTTCCTTAGAGATTAAATTGTCCGAGAAATACTCACCCCATATGTACTTTAAAAAAATAAAAATAATTTGGATCCGTCAAAACTAGGGTTCATCCCAATACTTCCTTATACGTATAAGCATCTTTACTTCCTTATACGTTGGGGTATAGTGATGCAGGGACCCCTTTTCTGAGGGATTTCATAGATGAATTACAATTCCAAAGTTGGGTTTGCATTAGCACTTGGGGGAGATAGTAACATATCCGCGCACAGCACTGGTACCTCCACACAGGTTGTGCATTTTATGACATATCGTCTAGAATTTTCTTGCTTCTATAAATGTAAAGTCTCCCCTTTCTTCATCTGAATATATTTCAAAACCCTGATCTCTTATTACGTTACGAAGTTCTGATAGTCTTGCACTCAAG
>JBAVTY010000023.1:0-2744 GCA_049696495.1 Candidatus Nitrosopolaris sp. | reverse complement strand
GCTAACCATTGACTGTTCAGTCTCGATCCTGAAAACTTCCCGGGAGGAGGACCAGCAAAATCGGGTATATCGCATACGACATACGAAGGTCTAAGATTATAACCAAGGAGAGGGCGGTGTTACATTGTCTATTCTATTGGAGATGACCTTTAGTTCGTCTATCTTAAATTGTTGTGATTAATAAAATAGGGCTCCTCAGAAATTCAGTTGAAAAGGAAATCACAATGTATAGATTCTGCTTTCGGGAAGGATTAAGGAGTAAATTTCGCATTCGTGCGTAAATTCGGTTACGTTTGATTGAGCAAGGTCATGGCGTTTTATTTTATTAACGCTCTTCAATGGCAGGCACTTGATTTAGAGGTAAAAAACGGGATAAAACAGGTATGGTCAACCCTAACTGGGATAAAACAATAGAATCGTGCTTGAGACATTTTACTGAACAAGAGCATTATATGATGTATAAAAACAAACTAAAAAAAATTTGGGGAAAGACAAGGAATAGTTTGGGACAACACTTGTCATTTGTATCTTTAATGCCGGCTATACAATGGATGAGAATGTAGTATGGTTAGCAAGGGCTCTGTAGAAACCATCAATATTATGAGAAGATTAGTTAATATATGGCCGTTGTTTATAGGTCTGTAAACTATCTTTATGTTTCATTAAAAATATGTTGCCTTGTGGAAGAGGCGTGCATCTCTATTCTCATACCATTCATAGTACAGTACCTATTTCGTCCTGCGGGTTGGAAGTCAGAAGCTGCACCACCTTGACTCAGTACCTTGTGGGAGCTATGCATAGAATGATAGGGTCAAGTCATGATACGGCCTGCAGTCCGACGCTATTTCAAATCTCTGATATTCTTATAGTTTTCAACTACCCGAATATTTTCGTTAAAATCTGATTCATAGTTAGCCTTTTGTCCGTATGGTGTTCCCTTGAAGGATTCGAATTCTTTTGAATACTGCTCGGCTGGTGATGGCTGTGTACCGTATTGATATTTTCTACGTAATTCTTCTTCGTCTATCAAAAGCCATAATGTCTTGCCGTCAAAAGCATCAGCAACATATTTTGGAATCCACAATTTCTCTTTGTGTAATGTTCCTTTTTCTGCGTGTAAGTAGTTTTCAGATACCTCCTTAATCTCGCCCAGATCTTTTCCGTCATTAGTTCTTATATTCTTGCCCTTAAGCGTTCTCCACAATGTGGTGGGTCCTGCTTTATTACCTTCAGATGTCATAGTGCAGTATATATCAGTGAGAACATATATTTTAATGATTAAGACGTTAGGTGATAGGAGACTCCTGAATAATTTCCCAGCTCATTGAGCGTCGACCCTATATCGGTCAAAATCTGAATCGTTGGTTTCGTCTTGAGGATTTGATGAAGATAGTATAAAGCTGCTGAATAATCACCGTTATCATATGCGATGCGAGCTTGCTTTAGATCAGAGATTGATGTCGCATTAACGGTGGGGGTAACCCACAGGCAGATGATGAAGATGCTCGTTATAACAGCAGGTATCACCTGATGGTTTCTCGGACCCAGCTTTATGTCTAACTCAAAGGTGTTGATCATATTATTCAACCGTTTAAACTTCGTTGCCAGAATTGCGGTATAGTCATGGATTGCGAAGATAAAGGCCATATTTGGTAATCCTATTGATTGACGTATTGATACACCAATTATACCACACAAGAGAAGGGAGCCTAACAGGCATGCAAAACACGGAGGCCTGTTTGTAGTACGTTCGCGTGGTGTTATTATTATGCAGCTGCTGCAGAGTGAACTGTGTAGCAGACTTCCAACCCGAGCAAAACTCTTTGGTATTACCGCTAGGGCAGTTGAGTTGATTGGTAGAATTGAACGTTAGAGTTCTCAGATGTCCAGCCTCTACACCCCTGTTACTTTTGCTCTATTGGCCTTTTCCAACTCATGACCGCTGGGATGCTGAAATACAACACACGGCCCTTTCTGTACGGGTTCTGTATACACCCATAATTGAGTGCACTTCGGATTTTTGTGGTGATGGTGATATTGGTATAAACCGTGAGCAACTGATTGAGGGGAGAAGAAAGTTGCGGCAATAGTACCTAGCAAGATGAGGGCGAATGCTATTATCAGATGGACTGCTACCTCGCTAGTCATTTCTTCTTGCTGTGGTATTATTTCTCCTTCTTCCTAGCCTTGTCCATATAAATCGTAAGTGCTTCCTTAACGACGTCCGAATAGTGTTTATCAGTTTTAGCTGCTAGTATCCTTATCTCTCTATCCATCTCTTCTGAAAGATATATACTTCGTTTCTTCACAACATATTATCGGTAATGCGGATTTATATATTTACCGTAATAGTCATTTCCGGTAATACCTGAAGGTTAAAAGCTTAGTGTCTCTATTACAAAGGTATGGAACTTACAAGATACGTAACTGTCGTAGCCGCAATCCCTATTGTTCTATTATTGTGGGGACAACAGGGGCATGCTCAAGCATATTGGAACGCGGATAATGGTTTTGGAGGTGGAGGATGGAATACAAATCCAGGTTGGAATATGTGGAGACGCTGACCAGGGAGACGGATATGGATACGGATACGGGTATCATGCAGGCATAGTCACAGTGCAATTCATCATGCGAATCTAGTATTGAACCTGGTCTTAACGCGTCGCCCAGACTAAAAGTAACATCATACTTCCTTGCAATCTCGCACATATAGTCAAAGTGTTGATTATATGGATTTTCTTTAT
>JBAVTY010000022.1:0-21888 GCA_049696495.1 Candidatus Nitrosopolaris sp. | reverse complement strand
GCTGGTGTTGGAGCAGGAGCTGGTGTTGGAGCAGGAGCTGGTGTTGGAGCAGGAGCTGGTGTTGGAGCAGGAGCTGGTGTTGGAGCAGGAGCTGGTGTTGGAGCAGGAGCTGGTGTTGGAGCAGTTGTAGCATTCATACCAGCAGCAGGAGTAGTTTTATTCGCTACGGCAGAAGTTGTAGGCATCATCCCGGGAACTATTTGTCCTTGGATTTCTCCCTGTTGGTGCGGGGTTGTGCGAACAATCACATATGCAGATTTGTTAGCTAAGAAGGGGACAAGATCTGTAACATTTTTTCCAAAAAGTGGCCCATCTAGTTTAGCCCCCGTCAGAACGCCATTCGTCAATTGTCCATTGGTTGTTCCTAAAGATTGAGTAAATGATTTCTGATTTACTGTTTGATAAAGATTAAGCAATTCTGCCAATTCAGTTCCATCTTTGAGTTTGATAGGGACGCCAACGACATCGTTTATATTATTAACATCGACCTCATAAGACATAGTTCCGTTTGGATTTAAGTGGAACTTTGCTGTTCCTGTTGCAGGAGTATCCACTGGTGGTGCCATGTTCTTTCCATTTAAAGTAGCAACAAAATTCGTTTGTTGTTGCGCATAACTCAAAATCGGAATTGTCGAGACAGCTGCAATCGCACAGGCAACTATGCAGGCAATAGTCATTTTTGAACGAAAGTTAGACATTTATCACAATTGGTAGGGAATACTTATCTATAAGCATTGCTCCATTAGGAAAAATAAGCTATTTTCGTGCCTGGCTGAAATACGAGGTAGATTCCTTTTGCATCGAATAGTTAGTCCATTTTAGAGTAGTTAGTCCATAGCCGACTTTCCACATTACAACAAGAGCCAAACCAGCACTGTAATGCCAACTTCATTATCACTACATAGTTAGTCCAAAATGAGCTTCATAGCCTGTGCGCCTACAAGTGAGTTTACATCATTGTGCTTCTGGAGTAACCTGTGGCGCAGGGTTGTTGTCATTAATCCTGCGGTCAAGATAGGATTACAGTGTGCACTCTTTGGGAAGTCACTATAAAGATATATTCGCTCACGTTGGTTATGCATGTATACACTTATCAAGCTTATTTTCAAGCGACCCTTCGACTAGGGTAAAAAGAATAAATGGAATAACAAATCATACAAATCTTCAGACGGTAAAAGAGTTCTATAACTTTTTGACGATTAATAACATTGGTAAAAAAAATGTACCGTTCTCTTCCTCTTCGTAGTAATAATCTCGTTAGCACTATATTTCTATACTTCAAGTTGATAAATAAATTTTGAGTTTTCTAAACCACAGGTTGAGCATCGTTGGGTTTCAACTTTTAATCATAACTTGGGACTCGAGTTTTCTTTCGCTGGCTTTACAACCCAGGTAAAGAGAGGGATGATTGGGAAACACCTTGATGGTTTAAGATCAAAAATGTCAACACAAAGCGTAAATCAACATATACTCAAGCATGGACACACCTCAAAACAATGTTATTATTACAATGGGCTGGGAAATGGACGCTTGCAAATATATAAACAATTTAAGGATAGATATGCGGAAGGTATAATTTCATTCGATACTAAAACTGGAGGTGGACCAATGATGCTCACTATTTTCCATATGCTCGTAATTGGCTAAATAAGCATTTCCCTTTGATCCTTCGAGAACAAACCAAATGCTACATCTATTTATAATGTGAAAGCTTTTAAAAGCCTCCTGCCATTTAGAAAATTTTGGACACATTAAGATCATTAAAAATGATGGTAGAAAAAGAAAAAATGATACCTAAGAAGCAAGGTATGGAACCAAGGATAATGGTCCAATGTCTTTCTTCCGTATTGCCATCCTTGGGTTTAATACCATCATTCTATGAGTTAAAACACTGAATTAGTAGGTGTAGATAGCCTTCGACATATCGAAGTAAATATAATGGTACATGCTAAAATCAATAATATTGTAACGATAAAATACCAAATGGCTTACTGGTTAGAACGAATATTGATAAAGCAGGACAAATTCCAGCTAACAGGATCAAGAATGCTGCTAATGAGCAGCTCGTTGACGTTCTCATGGTAATTATCCTCTATAACAATCTTCCAGCTGCACCTCAAATAGGCGTATATACTCCATAAAAATATATGCATCCGAAAGTACGCCAATATTATTTGAATAAAAAAGAGGATGCCATCAATCTTCATAAAGCTTTAAGAGGAAAGATCGAAATTCAAAATAGAGTATCTATTGAAACTACTTTTGATGAAGAAGAAGGAACACTGCGCTTGATATACACTCCTGGCGTAGCATATGTCGCTGAAGAAATTAGTAAAAATAAGGAGTTAATTTATGATTATACTTCAAAGTGGAACAACGTAGCTATAGTATGTGATGGAACGAGAGTCCTTGGTCTTGGAAATATTGGGCCGGAAGGAGCACTTCCTGTCATGGAAGGAAAATCCGTGTTGTTCAAAGTTTTGGGTGTTATTAATGCAATCCCATTATGCATTTCTGTAACAGATAAGGAGGAAATAATTAGATTCGTTAAGACTATTGAACCAGGTTTTGGAGCGATAAATATTGAAGATATAGAATCGCCTAAGGTTTTTGAAATAATAAAAAGGCTTCAATCTGAACTATCGATACCAGTATTTCATGATGATCAGCACGGGACAGCCGTTATTACCTTGGCTGCTTTGATAAATTCTCTAAGACTAATAAACAAAAAATTCGATGACGTAAGGGTGATTATATCTGGGGCAGGTTCTGCTGGTTATGGAATTTTCAAAATTCTAGAGGAAGCAGGCTGCAAAGATATCGTGGTAACTGATAGTAAAGGTGCGATATACGAAGGAAGGGAAGACCTTCAGAATACTCATCCCGACAATTTACACAAGCAGGAAATAGCAAGTAGTACTAATCCGAGAAAATTAGTAGGAAATTTGCAAGACATAATCAGAGGAGCAGATGTCTTTATAGGAGTATCCGGCATAGCCGGATTATTAAGTAAAGACATGGTGCGATCAATGGATCCGACCGCCATCGTGTTTGCACTAACCAATCCAGACCCGGAAATTCTCCCATCAGATGCTCATAATGCAGGAGCACGAATTGTTTGTACAGGACGCTCTGATTTTCCAAACCAAGTTAACAACGCTGTTGTATTTCCGTCAGTTCTTAGAGCATTGTTAGATACGAGAGCAAAAGTATTAGATGAAAAGATGCTTGTAGCTGCCTCGTACGCAATCGCTTCACTGGTTGAAGATACCCACTTAAATGTGAACTACGTCATTCCTAGAGTAAATGATCCAAGAATTCTTCCCATTGTTAGCCAGACCTTGAAAAAAGCAATTAGAAGACGATGCCAATAAATAAATAATGATCCATCAACCCGTCATCAAAGCGACAATAGTGAATGCACCACTTATTGTCCACTTGAACGTCTCATTGGGCACTGAGAGTAACAACTGAAATAATACTTAAGAGTTATGTAACCGCTCTTAAGTCGACCTTTGTAAGAGGCTATCTGAAAAGTCCCCCATTCAAGCTAAGAGAAAAACGAGCGAAGTATAACATTCTGACATAATTTTCACTTTCTTTTCCTAGAGTATTAGGGATCGCATAAACCGATTCATCCAAGAATGAGTTCTTTCAACTACCCACCGTTTTGATCTATACAACGCTACTGCGCTTTCCAGTGGAAATACTTGACTCATAGAACGAACACCAGAAAGCACACTAAAGGAGAGCGTGTCTTGACGTGATCGTTGCTGATCTTTGTTCTGTCTGAGTGGTGCATCTTCATGATGTTGATGCATTTGACGGCCGATTTGACCATTTATTTGACCAATTTGACGAAGGATTTAATAGCCTCGTTAGTGGACTCATGAATCATAATGCCTGTTAGGATTCCGAACGATATTAGAGACGCAGTTATCCGAGATTGGCTCAACGGATAATATTCTAAAAATATCGGGCTCGAACCTCACAAAATTGCCGCAAATACTGGACCTGTCTGAATCCATTCCACCTTCAGCCATGCCTGAGTACATTCAGGAGGAGAAACGAAAACTAGAAGAGGAAATCACTAGATTAGGAGATGAAGAATTTGGCGCAAGAGCCAAACTACAGCCGGTTATGAACAAGACGGCGGTATCCATCGCCGACCTAAAACAATTCTCTGACCTGAAAATTGAATTAAATAAACTCGGAATACCACTGGATAATATTCCATATAACGTTGTAATTGTTGTCTTTTATAGTAGGCTTGCTCTTGCATGCCACTTATAACGAAACACTTGATTTGATTGAAAAAGGCGAAACAGACAATTTGAAATTTAAATCTTTCATGTTATGGGATTACACGATGAATACATTCACTAAATTTCTTGCGAAATCCAAGTTGTTAATTTTTTGTATCCTCCTATTGAAAAAATTTAAACTGCTGCATCCCCAAAGTAGGTTAGAATTCAAATTGACGGATAGAGTCCCAAATGTCTTAGAAGACATGAATGCCATTCAATTAAGAAAAAATGTAAACAGTAAGACAGTTGCCATAATCGTTTTCGGTGCATGCGAGAACCACGGTGACCATATGCCATTTGGTTCCGATTTTTTCGTTCCAATGGAATTGGCAAAACGCGTTGTCCATCGTGTACAGAATGTGCTATTGCTGCCTGCTTTTCCGTACGGAGTTAGCTCACATCACAATGACTTTCAAATGACCATCACCTTGGAGCCTGCTACACTGATTCGAACCGTTGACGACATTTGTTCGAGTCTCATCAAAAATGGGATAAAGAGAATACTGATAATAAACGGACATGATGGCAATATAGCGCCCATTGAATTATCGGCCAGGACTTTAAAGGACAAGTATCCTGACGTAGTTATCGCATGCCTTGAAGCATGGTGGATGCTTATAGGACAGGTTAGCAAAAATCTATTCAACGAATGGAGTGGACTAGGTCATGGGGGAGAAGCTGAAACTTCAGCCATGTTATCTGTACGGTCGGATCTGGTAAATATGAAGAATGCTCCCGAGAAAATAATTCCAAAGCTTCCGCCGAACATAAGGATTTACTGGAGATTTAACGAATTAACGAGAACTGGGGCTACAGGTGCCCCAAGGAAAGCATCTAGGGCGAAAGGTGACGAAATACTAGGAGTGCTCGAACGGCTCTTACTCAAATTCATCAAAGATATGGAAAAAGATAACTGGAAATACGGGCTTGCTCTAAGAGGACATTAACAGCGCCACTATAAGGCCTCAAATGGTCAGACGAAGTTGCATGATTGGATCTGGTAGAGTCATAACCATTAATCGGCAAAAACCATCGAAGAAAGTACTAATTCAGCAATTCATCTTCTACCTGCGTCTTATCTGTTTCCATCTCTGATACTTTCTTGATTAGTAGTCCTTCCCTTCTTAATGGACATCCACCTGCCATATTTTGACTACAGCAATTAAATGGAAAAGCGGTTGTGTTCGATTAAGATACATAAATCGAAAGGACTTGATGTAACTGTATACTCTGAATTTATGTAACTGTCATCGGCTAATTTTTCTGAAATAAATGAGGATTACAGCAGGCGTCTCTACATTTCCGATTAGAAATACAACCGAGGATTTGCCGATACTAGGACTGTATCTGGGATTCTCTTATTTTTTATCATGTCACGTCTGACAATTTCTTTGTTAATTTCTTCCTGTTTTATTTTTTCTCCTCTACGTCCTGGCGTTTTCTGTTCCTGCTGATTTACTTTTACTCTTTCTTCAACCAACTCGTTATTTCCTCTATAATGGTAAGTGTCCTGTTGCTTTTTCTTTCTCAACTCCTCTGCATACCTCTCCCTAAATAACTCCTCTTGCTCTGTGTCAATATCAGACATGAAAATTAGACATCATTTGATACGTTATATACGCCATCATATGTGCTTTACCTTTTTGCAATCATGATATAATAGCTCCAAAACAGGGTCGTGAAATTCAAGAACATGATTACTACTGATTCGAGCCGTAATTCTTACAAAAATATGACAACTATTCGTTGGAATAGATTCATCTGGGTTCGAAGCAACGCATGCTCCACAGTACTATACAGAAACAGCAAAACTTAGGAGAAGAAAATAACAATAAACTATCATTAACAGATAATTTGTATAATTAAGATCAGACGTGCTCCTACTAGACATGATACCATAGATTTCCGACCACTTATAACAAAGAGAGGAGATGTAGAAGGATAGAACAATGGGAGTTATCCTTTCACTTACACGTATATCAAATCTAGGACTTTTTAAAACCACAACAATCTCCAATTCATCATAAGCATCCTTTACTGAGAGCTCGACTAATGTATCCTCATAAATTAATAACCAATCCCTCATTCCAATGACAGGCAACTTTCTCACTAGAACTTTCTTAGTCTATTAGTTTTGTCAATAGATAAGCGTAACGTAGACGATCTCCTCTATTCTGATCTTTAATTTTGAAATTTCGCATCTCCCGTTTCTTCTATGATCATTGCCGCCTCCCGTCTGTCATCTATGCACACATGGTACTTCATTTAGCAGTATTCGCCTCTTCTGACCGTCGAGACATTTGATGTCAATACCCCAATCCTAATGCAAAGCCGGCTGAAACGCTAAATGTTAGCGGGATCCCAACATTTGATAACGTTCCTGAATGAGTTGTACTAGGGCGATAAAGAAACCGCCTCCAACCGTACCCGCAAATGGGGCCAGATCAGTAGTCACAATCATTTACTGCCCGTTCCTCAGAAATTGTTCAATTTGCTCTACGAATTTTGTCTTTCTCTCATCAAGGAAAACACAAGATCACTTTCTACATCTTATCAACAACCTGGATATTCTGCATACGAGTGACATATACTGGATATTCTATTTACGAATTTCTGAAACGCAGGATTGACTTCATTCCTAACAACTTCCCGAGACTGACACAACTCCAATAGTAGTGAGAGCATCTACACTAAGGTACAACAATAGTACTTTTAATTACATTTTTGTTGCTTCAATAAATATAAAGTCGCCACGGCTCTAAGCTACGATCGAATTCTTTCTTTCTTTTCATAGATAAGGTTGACTTCAGCCATCAAGGCTATATAGAATCCTAATAGTGCTATTATTATACCAGTATCCGGTCCGATTATTGAGACGAGAATACTTGTATTTTGTAATTTACATTGTTCTCTCATCTCTAGCTGTAACTGGCTGTGTTGTTTTCCTGTTAGGCATAACTGACTATACCTGGTTATATTTCCTGGAGAAGCAAAGGACGAAGAATAAAAGTAGATCAGTATACCAATCAACCCAACTGCGAGCCAAATTTGCATAATTCGTACTGTATTCAATCTATATCAGATATTTCCATGTGTCATGAGCATTCACTTCCTAATTAGATTTTGCGTCTGCTAGGATACGTTCGACTGGAATCGGAATTGACCATCATGTAGAGTATGCTTATCTTCAGCTGCACTTCGATCATTAAACAATGTGACCAAGATTCTTGATATTTTTGTATTCCCAAACAAAGAAAGATTTTTTAAAAAGTGTTACTGTCATACCACATAACTTGGCTGTTACAAAGCGTGAGTTTTCCAGAATATTGGTTGCCGTAGATGGGTCGGAAACGTCTATGGATGCGGCAGATTGTGCAATAGCCATGGCAAGAATGTACAATGCTCAGCTGACCGCTTTAACAGTCTCCCATATTTCATTGTCATCATACGGATTGGCGGCTCCTCCTGATGCGGTAAAGCAAAGGAAAGAAAAACATGAGCTTGAATCCAAACGATGGTTTGATAAGTTTAATCAAACTGCAAAACAAAACGACGTCCAATTCAAGACAGAATTGATTGATAGTCAGATGTCTGTAGAAGGAGCGATCGTAGAATATGCTGAAAGCAATGGTATTGATTTGATAATATTAGGAACAAGGGGAAGATCAGGCATTAAAAAATTGTTACTTGGTAGTGTCGCCTCAGGTGTGATAAATTATGCCACTTGTCCTGTAATAGTGGTAAAGTAAACGACTAGCTTAGAGTCGTTTCTGTGGGCTAGACTATGGAAATATCGCTTTTTCATTCAACAAACATCTCGTCTAATTAGCAGTTAAAGTAATTGTTAAGGAAATGTTGTTTACTACTCAAAATGTCTTTTGCCAGCAAATTCTAAATTTAAAGCAAATTCATAAATGATGTATTGACAAATTCAAAAACAGTATCATCATCACGATTTCAATAGTCTTTTTGGCAGCATATCTTCAAATAGTACGTGGATGACCATTAAATAGCGAGATATTGTCGATCATTAGAACCCTATCTCGAGAGTTGTTAGCGTTTCAAAAAATAACTTTTTTTCGCTTATCGATCTTCTTTTTAATTTCATTCGCGCTATTAATTCGTCTATTTTAGTACTGTCTGAAAAACTTGAAACTACTATCAACATTTTACCATTCTTGGCTAAAACTGAAGCAGCAGATTGTATGAAATGCAATGTTGTTTCGATACCGCCTGAGTCTCCATGAATTGCAGAATCTTTCTTCTCATCGTCCTCGATTGGTAGATAAGGTGGATTGCTTACAATCAAGTCAAATTTATAGCGAAAAGGGGCAGCTGCGTCGCAACACGCCAGGTAGATATCTTTTGGCAAATTATCTTTACAATGTCTAAGCGATACTATATCAATGTCTGTCCCAACAACAATCTTAAAATTTTCATGAAGAGCTTTTAATATGATTCCTGAACCAGCTCCGATTTCTAATGCTGATTCGCCAGCGTAGCCAGAAACGGACACTGAAAGGAGAATGCTATCATCGGACGGCAGATACATCCTCTAATTAAGATCAATTGGTAAATAATAATATTCTGTCTTCGACGAAAGCAAATTAAGTAACGAACGTGCTATAGATTCCGCTGAAATTGTCTCAAGATTGTCCCTGCACTGCATGTCTGTTCCCGAAGTATGGTAGTTTATACCGATTCCAGTTTAAGTGTCAACCAAACAGGTGCGGTACAAATAATCGGTACAAGTCGAGCGCATATGATATTTTTCGGCCAAGATTCGATCCTCTTACTTTATGGCTGCCTTAATTTTTTCTCATCTCAAGAATACAACATCTTTTAATAACTGTCCCGAATCGGGACGAATTTATTTGAGTAACCCTCGCCACCTCGTGCAAGAGCTGGTTGGCGATAGATTATGTCAACCCTATCCGCTTCAGTATCTATCATATTTGCTGTTAAGTAAGAAGACCGTTATTGCGTTTATCCCAGTCATAGGCTAAGCCATTGCTTGACAGTATACTAAGAATCATTCTATTCATAGATATCTAAACATCAAATGCAAATAATCAATATTTCTTTCTATACCAACTTATTATTCTATTGTTACTTCTTCTCATGAAAGCTACTCTTGACGCAACTTACAAATAAAAAAAAGAATTGCATTATTGGATTTAATTCTTGTGGTGATTCTGTGTCTGGCGCATATCATGCCTAATTCGAATATCGCTATAGAGGGAAAACAGGCATCAACCAAATTCAATGTAAGAATAACATATTCTCCACCACGACAACAAGTTCCTATTGGTTACAGTCTTACAAACATCGGACATCGGCATATAATACAATCAACGATTGCACTGTTTATGCAAATTCAAATGACACGAAGTTTCAAAAAGTTGTAGCAGTAGGACCCACTGGCAATAATGATTATTCCAGTTGGATTTTTACTTATTCTAAGAACTATCATCCTATTACAAAAGGACTAAACAAAATAACAGCTAAAATATCGTGTAAGGCTAATCCTATTAATCTGACTTCATATTACACTACAAATGTCACAGGAACGATAGACAGAAAGAACGTTAATAATTTGAATCAACAAAGTAGCGGAACACATACTAACAATAGTAACTTCAAATTTAGAAGTGGTTTAGCAAGTTCCAGTAATAGTGGGGGTGTTTCTAGCGCCCCCTTTTGGTTTCCAAATCTTTTTCACAACGATATTAGCAATATAAATCATAATTTTAGTTCAAAAACGATACAGTTATTACAGCAATCCAAAGTACTTGGTATTTCCATCAAAGTTGGGAAAAATCCAATAGATTGGGGCAATCAGCAAACCGTCACAATAAGAGTATTTGATCCAAACTCTAATCAGCCAATATCCAATGCGATTGTAACAGAAGCTATAACTTTTCCAAGTTTAAGTGCAGGAATAACAAGAGATTTTACTGCAGTTACAGATACCCGGGGAACTACTTCATATTCATGGTTAATAGCAGACAATGATGCAAAGGACGGTGTGTACAGTCTTGTAATACACGCATCTGCATTTGGCTACAATACCACTACAGCTTCAACAAGTTTTACAGTGATACCTTACGATCAACATAATAATCTTAACAAAACCGCTCCTTCAGTATCTACCCTACACACAGGTTTGGCCGGTTAGTATCGCATTTATTCTGTACAGCACAGATATGAATATCTCCCAAGGTACATGTTAGATCTGACGATATTGTTATATATCAGTCGATTTGCTTATATGATATAAGCTACGCCGCATAGGTGATAAATAGCAAGGAATACATTAGACGAATAGGGTATAGGTTACAATGACATTTACAGAAAAGACAGCATCAAGAAAGATATCACGGGAGGAAAAGGAATTATTACAGAGGAAAAATAACCAAGAAAGCTTAGCAGCTGCGGTTGATACACTAGAAAATATTAATGCCAATTATTCTTACAAAGTCAACCGGAATTCAAAAAGCAGAATACATGAGTTACTTGATCTGTTGAAAAATAAAGATCAAAAAATTAGTTTGTCTATTCGAGTTGCGAACGCAATTAGTATATTGGATAACATGAGTCAAGATAGAAGGATAGAATCACACATTAGAACAATGCTTTGGCAGGTTGTCTCAAACCTTGAAGGGATAAGAGAATAATATTTCACTTTCGTTATATAATGGGAGAATTTATTCCGTCCCGCATCATCGTTGTATTCTATGAGTTACGCTGAAGTAATCAGCAAAAGAGAAACTGCACCTTAATACTAGGTAGTCGTAGGCTAACCTCGTTGTCAGAGATTTTGCCACACTTGTCGCCCCTGCTGATTGAAATATTGGATTTGTTTGGTACCATGGCATTTGCTGTGACGGGAGCGTTTAAGGCGATTGAACATACCGCAGACATCGTGGGTGTCATCATTCTTTCCACCATAACAGGAATTGCTGGAGGAGTTGTCAGAGATATAATTTTTGGAATATTGCCGCCTAACGCAATAAGCAATCCTTCGTATTTAATAGTGACAATAGGAGCCGGGATTGTAATTTTCTTTCTTTATCCGTCGCTAAAAAAACATTGGAATTTATTTTTGAAATTTGATGCAGTAGGTCTAGGCGTGTTTACTGTCATCGGAGCCACCTTTGCTTACAATCTCTTTGGATTGAACTTTCTCATTATGGCAATTTCTGGAACTTTAACTGCTGTGGGAGGCGGAATATTTCGGGATGTCTTAGTAAATGAAATACCTCTTGTTTTAGTTAAAGAGCTATATGCTTCTGCGAGTTTCGTAGGAATAATAGCATTTTTTATTTTATTAGAAATGGGCTTTAACTTGAATATTGTTACCATACCGTCAATACTCGTGGTAATATTAGTTCGGCTTACCGCAATGAGGTTTAAATGGAATTTACCAACAGCAAGAACTTAGAATTCCTCTTTCGAATGCTACCATTATCAATCACACAATGCGCAGCTACCATGTTGAAATGGTCTTATACAGATCTTCTCTCTACAGTGATATAATATTCCGCATCTTGTGCATTGATGTAAAGACACATATTCTCCCTCGGTAAGAATTAGTAGGTGACGTCATCTGGATAACTTTTCATATCAACAGAATTATATTTTTTGTGTTATCTATTTCTTTTCTTTGAGTAATTCTCGTATGTTTCCGATAGCGATAGATATCACGATGGACCGTTACTCGATTATTAATGTTCATCGATATTATCAAGTATTCCCAGTATTTTTTCAATAAGTTTGAAATGAGGTACTTCTTTCTCCATTGAAACACGCAATATGTGCCCATTGAGAGGAAATGATGCAAGCTTTACCCTCTCTCTTTCTGAAAAACTATATATGGTCGTACCAAATTCCTCGTCAAAATCTTTACGCATCTCATTTTTGAGTGCGAATTCCAAATACAATTTCGATGAATCGACTCTATGTTCCATCGATTGCATCCCTTGTCTCATTCCTCCAGCTATAAGCTTTCCCATTCGAGTTATAATACCCACGAATCGTATTTGGGGACTCAGTGCAAATACGTCGTCACAGAGTTTTGCGAATTCATGTTCTTCGGAAACCATAGATTAGCTTTTCTCAATCCAGAATTCCAAATGCTTCTATTTGAGTCTGACTCTGCCATTAACTTGCATTATCATTATTTCGATCCCATGAGTATCGAATCTGGAAAAATCTTTTATATCACTGGATACCAGTGATCCAATTTATAGATGCGTTCATCCAGTTAAAACTTTTTGCTACCAGCATTTTCTGTTGTGGATTCTTTGAAATTTTTCATCCTTGTCATCTGCTTTATAGAATGATTAATTCGACGAGTCACACGATTCACGACAATTAATTATATTATACGTGTGCTATTCGCGCTACTCATTCATTATTATTGTAAATAGATGGGTGTTTGAATAAAATGGATAATTATTATATGATTTGACTATTCTTATAAATTGAGTCGCAGATAGCTCGCCATATATGAAGAGATGCAAATATCATCGTGACAATTTTGTGAAATCATGCGCCGTCACCCTTTTGGAACCCAAAATAACAAGTATGGCACGTTTCCTTTCCGTAGATAACACCTTTCTTACCACATCTACTACACGCATTTTCGTAGTCAACAGTCGAATCTAGGGATTTAGCTCTTTGCATGCACTTGCCGCAAATCGGCGCTTCAAGGTGGAAGCTAGAAAGAAAACCAGATCCGCACTGAAAACACTTTAGGCTATACATTTGCCCCTTCGGTTTCCAACGTCTAAAAATGTTAATCATAAGCCGCATTATTCTCCTTGGGATTGGCATACGCAGCTTTGTTATGTAATATTTTACGTTTCATACAAGAATATTTCAATTTACCGCAATAAAATGGTACTGCCCTTGCTTTGGACGACGATAAACCTTGATTGTCTTTCTCGTCTATTAGGGGATGAAGGATACAGAACATAATGTCTTATATGCGATAGCTTCGGTTAGCTGTTAGAGTGCACTCGCGAATAAAACAACCTAAAAGATGAACATCCTATCAAATATTCTGCTGACAAGCACTTCTGTTTCATGGAAAAGGAAGGAGGAAAGGAGTATCTGTTTGTCTCATCACTAAATGAGGATATCTCATAAGTAGATTATGATTATTGGAATTTGCTTGCCAGCTGGTATCACCTTTCTGCTTATCATTGGATGCAGACATTACAATATCTGATGAGCTAACAATCGGGCAATTGGTGCTATTATCTTTGCATTCGTTATGTTGAATAGTCTTTTGTTGGTCGTTTATCTCACCGTCGATGGCCATTGCTTGTTGCATATTCAACTCCTTCAAACCTGTTAATCCTAGTAGTAAGAGAGATACGAGGACAATGATATATGCACCATAGAATATCAATACTTCATTTTACGATATTGTCACTAAGTATATTTGAATTTCGAATTTTTATTCCATATTTTAATGCTCATAGATTATATGAGAACTATAGTCACGCATTCTACTGTAGACTTCTAAAATGGAATTTATCACACCTTATAACTGGCCTTTCATTAGAACATTTCACCATTGCATGATTTCAAAAGTACGACTCCGGCATTTTAATGAATTAGACAGTATTTACTGCAATATATATTCCCCGGCTTCATGTTCTATTGTAATACTCAATAGACATATTCGAAAATGGATATATGGAAAGAAAAGAATACTGAATATAGCAGTTCTTTGATAAATAATAAAAGAATAGGAGGATGGATGATAGCAAGTGTTTTGCTACTACGGCTTTTCAAAGTTCGTTCATCTTTCATAAATTTTATTTGATTTGTAGTACGCGCGATTGTTCTCAGTCTTGTTCTTTTTCAATTTCCATATTCACTTCTCAAGCAACTCAAATAGTTTCTCCCCCTTTAAGGCAATTACGAAAGATCAACACCGAATAAAAGAAAAAAGTTATGGATAGATTCCGCTGACAGGAAACCTTGAAAGTCCTAGGATATCTACTGAATGTCAATGCTTGTCATATTCCTAATAAAAACTACGATTAAATTGTTAAATGTTATCCCAGATATTCACTTGTACGTGTGTACGACACACTGCCTGCCCTTCCAGTTCACTATATACTTTTTTTTGCCATTAATAATAGAAACAATCAGTCCACCAAAGATAATTACACTGGCCATCGGAGAGGCCAAAGTGTAAACTAGATTTCGGAAAAGATCAATGCTCGATGGGATCGCGCTAACTGAAACCATCAAAACAAAAATAATTAAATTAATTGTCAGTAAAGCAAGACCCCACAATTTATTTTCGCTTAAAATGTTTAATGGCATAGAAAGGAATATCGAGAATGGTACCAAAATAAATGGGCCAATCAGTAAAAAGAATGTAGCGATTGCATGGATGAATGGCGAAGCGTTGATTTTATGCTGACGATGAGAGAGTGGAATAAGATTAATACTCCTTCGTAATCCTTGCCAATTTGTAGCAAAATCTCCAGCCAAGATAGTCTTTACGTGATGTTCACCTCGAACCATTTTCAACCTGAATTTCTGTTCTTTTATTTTTTCACCGAGTCTTGCATCTTCTATTATATGATTTTTTACTGCTTCGTGAGTACCTACGGCATCGTAGGCTCTTCTAGTTATCACATAGAAACAACCAAACAAATAAGCAGTTTTGTTTTTGGGATCATTCACCCTCAGAGCTGAATAGTTAATGTGTGAGAACGCCCACAACAGAGGAAATATAAAACTTCTCCATACGCTCTTAAGTAAGAGAGTTGGTCTGGCAGTGAGTGCATCCAGATTTTGCTCGATGAGGTGGCCAACTGCTAAAGACACAGTATGATGGGAATAAACGGTATCTGCATCCGTAAATATGAGTACGTCTCCACTAGACTTTAGGTAACCTTGATAGCATGCCCAATTTTTTCCGACCCAGTCATCTGGTTTGCGTTCAATATTAATAACCGAAATTCTTTTTGAATCTTTTACACGATATTCGTTCATTATTTCTCTTGTCATATCAGAAGACAAATCATTGACAGCTACGATTTCAAAAGTTGGATAATCCTGCTCTAACAAGCTAGTCAAGCATTTTCCAATATATTTTTCTTCATTGCGTGCAGGAACGACTATACTTACTTTAGGGAAGTTATTATTTGTATCAGATCTAACAACTGACCCAAGTATTGGTGATTGTCTTAATGACTTTATCAAATACAACAGGAAATAAACCCAGACAACCAAAACGAAGAAGAGTGTTGTAAATAACGATCCTATTACAATTGAGAAAATAAAGTCCATGACGCTAGAAACGTTATGTTCCACGAACTATAAAGGTTATGTAGCCTAGGATGGTGTTTCTTACGATCGATATAACATATCTTTTAATGATGTTTCCTGTATTGTTCATAATTTTGAATATGGGGTTTAGTTAAATCCTACAATATATCAATAATAATTTTCATTTATTTGAAGGGTAAAGCATTAGCGCAACGATTGCTATACCATCATTCTAATCAAAAATTGCGGTAGTAGTATGGTGGGAAGTCATAACTCGTAAATCTGTTTGTTCGAATTATCAAATGGTGCAATTTGTTGTTGTTAGCAAATATAGGGTTTTACGGTCAATTCCTGATTTTCACACTATTTGTTTTACTCGAAGGCTAAATACATCATCATGATATAGTTCACCTACGACCCTGAACTCAGACCCTTTTCTAAGTAATTCACGAGGCCCTTCATAATCATAATGATTTAACCTAGCATGCCATTTTCCGTTCACCGTAATCAATGCCTGACCTTATATGATTTTTTCCACGCGAACATCATACATACTACCTGAAACTTTTGCCAAATTTTCGGAGAATGACTTTACTATCGTCAACCCATTGTATGCTTTTCAGTTTTTCTAGTCTCTTTAAAGCCTCTATCAAAATAGAATTTTCAAATACAAGACTCTCTTGAATGATATCAACATCTAATGGTTGTCTTCCGCTGCATGCTTATGATAAGTAAGGAATAGAACCGAGGATCGAAATTTACACAAACGACTTTGCTCTTGGAGACATTATAATCGAGGATGGGGGAACAGGCACAGAAAATTATCAAGATTTCAAAATAATATCACGAGGAGACGACTTAAAGACGAGATATCCTGGCCCGGCCTGTGGCCAGGACGAGTTATAGAGTCATACAGGTGATTAAAACCATAATTGCCATAAGGCGCAATTTAAATTACGACTCGGTCTATTTCATATGATGCAATGTGATAAATGTCGTAGCGAAAATGCTGACGTTGTAAAAATAGCAACCAGTAAGCGTAATTACGATGTTTGGAGGAGTAGTCTCTAACTGAGTTTGAAGATCATTTGTATATTGTCGTAAGGTGTCATCATCAAGAGATGATTCATTTAACCCCGAGGTTGTAGCGGGGATTTGTCCCGCAATGTATAGTCCTTCCAAGTTGTTGAGAGAAGCGAGTTTGCTGGTATAAACAAGACCTATGGCAGGAATATGTCGTCGCATATAGAATGGCGAGATAAAAATAGCAGATGCGAAAAAATAGAAGTTATGAAGTTCGAATACGAACAGATGGACGACCAACGTTTAACTTACCATAAACCGATCGCAACTGACACTCGTCACCCGAATGACAAAACACAGTATATGAAACATTATAATATATCAAATTTTACCTGAATTGTTACGGTAAATTGTTCTGGGTGATATGCGTTCACGTGCTATGAAAAGACAAAAACTCTATCGTACACATGCAAGATCGAGTATCATATTCTCCCCATCATCATCATAATCCTTCGCAGTTTCACTTTTTCTATCATTTCTCACATTTCCTGAAGAACGAGATGGACAATTCGGGCTTAAATAAATCATGAACGCAACATCAGCTTTTGGAAAGCTCGCATTTTATTTTAGCCAGAACGTATATCCAAAAATACATTTATAGATTAATCTCATCTACATTATTATATATTGTCGAATACGTCTGACAGTATAGAAAAAACAGTAGTCTTGCAAGATAGGGGAAATATAACCAAGTCATTGCTGGAATTTTATGCTAAAATAAATAATAGATATGACTGTTATGGATTTGCCTCTGAACTTACACTTCTAGAGCCCAATATAATCAGTGGAACACCACTCAACCTCAAAAACGAAGATCTTAGATTAAGACAAATAACTGAAATTACAAAGCATAATGTTTCTTCTTGCAAACAAGTAATGAAAATTGCAGAACTCCGTCATATGGACGGAGTTAAAGGCAAAATTGAACTGAGTGATACTGAACTTTTAGTTACTACAACACTTGAAAAGTGTTATTCATAGTAATGTAAAACGATTAGTAGAACAGCAACAGTCTATATTCCGCAAAGACCGATCGTACTAAAAGAGAAATTGTAAGTGTTGCCGATGCTACAACACAAAATCGGTAGGAAAAGAGCGCTATTGGATTGTTTTTGGACTAATATTCACCCCAAATCTCCCATACGACTTTCACTGCCTTCGCAGCCTTCATCTCAAGACAATTCCCCAGCGGTCAGTGTAGTCGCTAACTATTGTGCAACAAAGATTTTCTAGGACGTCGAGCTTTCCCGTCATCTCGATAAGCAGACGACCCAGGTACAAAATCATAATGAAAGTACTACCGAATCGCATTGGAAGTAAAATGAGGACATAAAACATGTCACATGAACGTCAAGGAGTTCTCAGTTGAGCATGTTGTCCGTTGTTTATTTGCTGTAAAAACCGGTCAACGATAATAATAATAATAATAATATGTGGTCTTCATTTATTCCCATACTGCGATCGGAGCAATGCCATGTTGTTTATTTGCCGCAAACGCATTAAGGATGCAAATCTCTTGAGTGGCCTTGTCCTGCTCCTTTTTAAGCCCGCCTAATTATCTGTAGTATCTTATATCTTCGACAATTCTATAAGCTGCCGCGTCAAGTGGTATTCTTTCCATATCCGCTTTCTCCAACACTGCGGAATGGAACGCCAAGAGTTCACCTATGTCAACTTTGAGTCGCATTATTTGTTCGGCTAATGGCAACGCATCTGAATCAGTTAAGTTAATTAGTAGACCCGTAGTAATTAATTCACTTTAGTTATCAGTGTAGATAGTTGATACTTGGAAAGTGACTCATTTGATCTCTTGTGTTTGTGATATTTCCTCCTGACAATAGTTTGACTGTTTTTAGAACCTTGTACTTCGTGATCGTGTTCCATAATGACTCGGAATATCTGTTCTTCTAACTTCTGCCGCTACCAGTAACATTTTACAGGTTGTCCATATTTGGATCTGCGTCCAGTTGTCATTCATTTCGGCTGCTGCGCATGTTAGGAAGGTATCCTAAGAATTAATTAAAGTAACAAGATCGAGATTATGAAACAAGGGTGGAGATCATAAAAGGTTTATGTGAAAAAAAGATCTTTGTTTGTAATCCGAGTTATTAGCAAAATGGAGAAAGGGATTTTGTGGATCCAGAAAATCGGGGCTCTTTTTTGTGGTTTCTTATGAATTCTCTTAATTTTTTCAATGTCTGTGGATGAAGATGATGTTCTATACCTTCAGCATCGATATTCGCAACATCTTCATCTACGCCAATCATCTTGAAGAATTCAGACAACAGACCATGCTTTTCACGAATATTTACTGCGACGTTTATCCCCTCCTGTGTTAGATTAATCCCTCTATATTTCTCATATTTTAGATATTTACTTTCATCTAGCCGTTGAAGCATCTTGCTTACGCTTGGTAAACTTACGTTGAGGGATTCAGAAATGTCTGTTTGTGTAGCATAACCTTTCTTCCTAATTAATTCATAAATGACCTCCAAATAATCCTCCATTCTATCGGTGTGCTGTTCTTCTCTTACTTTTTCTTTCAGACTATGAGCATCACGGATTAATTCGAGGCGGTTATCGCTGTCGTTATTGGTCCTGTCTAATCTGGATTTCAAATTCTCCAACTAACGTAATATCTCCGTAATACTAGCACGTTTACCTTTCTATAATTAGTCCTTTTTGCTGCTGGTCAGTTAAGGCTATACCAAATAGCATTTGTTTTCTAATTAAATCTCGATTAACTGGTCTTATATTTTGTACAAGAAAGGCTATTTCCAGGAAGTTTTTGGAGATGAAAAGATATCACCTTGCAAGTATTATACCGATTAACATAATTTCGTATAATGGTATTTGCTAAATTACTAGCAAAAATGCCTTATACACTTGACGAACTTATGTTAGGCAGTATAGTTAGAAAATTTATGCTAATTGGGATATATGAATACTGTAGGTTCATTTTGTTCATATAGTTAATGATGTTGGCTTGGGCTAACTTTTATAAGGTACAGTACTTTTATTATATAGGTAAATCAAAGATGCTTTCACAGAAGTATTTTTTAGCCAAGAAGGAATCTCTTATGAGGCTATTTCTTTACACAGGGCCTGCCCTTATTGTGAGCATAGCCTATATGGATCCTGGTAATTATGGTACTGATATTCAAGGTGGAGCATCTCTTAATTACAGTCTTCTTTGGGTAGTCTGGCTCTCAAGCGCGATGGCAATGATGCTTCAATATTTGTCTGGCAAGCTTGGAATAGCAACAGGGAAATCGTTACCAGAAATAATGCGAGAAAAACTTAAAAAGAAAATGTTTATCATGCCATATTGGTTAGCTGCAGAAGCGGCCTCAGCAGCTACTGACTTGGCAGAGTATCTTGGGACTGTTATTGCTCTTAATCTGCTATTCGGAATTCCAATGATTTATGCGTCGATCTTTGGAGCTTTGGATGTAATCTTGATACTTGCTATCACAACACGCAAATCTCGTATCCTTGAACAAATGTTTATTCTATTTGTTTCAATAATTAGTTTTGGATATTTGTATGAAGTGTTTATCACAAAGCCAGACCCTTCAGCCATACTGTACCATTCCTTTGTTCCCATAATTGCAAATTCTAACGCATTACTGATATCCGTTGGAATTATCGGAGCCACGGTAATGCCACATGCTCTTTTTGTACATTCTTGGCTTACCAAGAATAAGGCTAAGGATAAATCTATTCAAGAGAAGAGAGTATTACGAAAGCTACACCTTACAGAAAATGTCCTTATACTTGTTATTGCAGGCATGGTAAACGCAGCGATAATGATTATGGCAGCTGCTGCATTTAATGCGCACTATTCCAATGTAGCTTCAATATCTGATGCTTACAAAACCTTAATTCCCTTGGTTGGTGCTGGCGCTGGAATAATTTTCGTCATTACTTTGCTTTCATCTGGCATCTCTTCCTCAGTTGTAGGTACTATAGCTGGTCAAGCAGTGATGGAAGGCTTGTTAGGTATGAAAGTCAACATATGGCTAAGACGTATTGTGACACGATTTGTCAATGTAATTCCTACTACAATTGCATTATTGGTAGGATTAAATCCTCTCAGTATATTGGTATACAGTCAGGTGATACTTAGCTTAATGATACCCCTACCCATGATTCCTCTGGTATTATTAACAAGAAACAAAGGAGTAATGGGCGAATTTGTCAACAGAAATATCACAACAATGGTTGCAATTGTTTTCGTAGGTATAATATTGTCATTTAATTCTTATTTAATAATAACTACAATCAAGCCGTAAAGGTGCTATTCGTCGTTGACTACTATGTAGATGTGCTAAGTGAACGACTTAGGAAATCCAGTTCAACCGGCTCAGTAGAAACGACCTTTCTTTCTAACAATCGCAACAAAGCTTTGTGGAGCAATAATACAATATACAACTGCAAATGCGATTGCAAGTAAAAGTCCCATTCCAAAATTTTACGCGCATCTTGTGGAGAACTAAACCTTTCTGCCAATACCCTCAATTCCTATAATTTTTCAATTGTTATCAGGGTAATACTAGCTCAAATTGTTTGTGATAGAAATTATGACCGAAATTTGAGAAGAGAAGGACTAAATACACTCGAAAAAATAAATGCAATCAACTTTTATGTTTTCAAACAATGGGCCATTAATAAGTCCCCTGAGCGTCTTGGCACATCAGTGTCAAAAAATAAGTAGGATCTGCCTGCTGCAAATAGACCATCACCTATGCTAGCTCCTCCTACATAGTCGACTTGAGTTGGTCAACAGAAGTAATCCTGGTCTTAATATTCCTTAAAATTCCTCCTAAATAACGAATCCTTGAAGACAGTTTCTGGTCGCAGGTCAACTGAATCCAAATCATTTTTCCTCGACCTCCCTTGCACGCTGCCCCCAGAGCCTGGTAGTATTTGTACCTGCCAATGATGACCTTACTGAGTCTCATATAAAGCGAATACATCATGCTTGTATTACTTGCTATAGCAAGGATTCTGTTATAAGATACTTGACCATCTGACCAACGCCAAAAAACTGCACGATATTTACTATGTTACATATGCTGACGGTGTGATAACCAGATGGCAAAGAAACTTCGACCATCCGACTACCATTTACCAAATGATAATGTTTGGCGTCATATGTCCAACTCGATTGGTCGATTGTCATATTAATTGGTGT
>JBAVTY010000021.1:0-3165 GCA_049696495.1 Candidatus Nitrosopolaris sp. | reverse complement strand
AGAGAGCATCAAACATGTCCCAGAGAGAGACACGTGGAGAATTCTCCAATCAGGGGCTTTTCATCTCCAATTTCATTAGAGGATTTCAGGAAGGTCACGTCAATCAAAACACGTTGAAGGCTATGTCATAGACTATGTCAATGTCGAAGGCTAGGTTCAATTAATGATTCATTATAGTCATGCTATGACTTATTTAGTGGCATAGGATAACAAGAAAAGTTCAGTAGCAACCGCTATATATTCTGAATTTCAATTATTTTCTTTCTTGAGATTAGCCCAGAAATGAGATGTATGCTATTGTGCTAATCCAGGGCTGGTATTATTTATATTATTATACAATAGATATCTCATTGATTCTTATATGAATGAAAAATAACAGAATCTCAATATAGTGAAAATGGTAGATGATGAGAAGGAGCCTAAAGTTGCTATCTATTCATTATTGGGAGATTTCCAAAGCATTTTGCAGAAAAGAGAACTGGATAAAGAAACCATAATTCAAGTTCGTTGACGAATTGATATAATCTATGTATTCCATGCTGATTATCGTACAACCATTTCTCTCATTGGGAATTACTTCCTAAGCTACCGGTCCAGTAGATTTTATTCTAGGCTTCTAAATCTAATAATGACAACAACGGCTATACTTAGTGCGATAAGTACTACAAATGCGTTATAACTACCTTTATATTAGATGGTTGAGTATGAAATAATAACAGATGACGAAAGTTAAGAAATCCGGAAAAGGTAAGAAGAGAAAACATTCCAGCCATGGGTTCGATCAGACTTAACACATTTTGATCCTGCTCCTTGGCGTAGAGATTCTTACCTTCTTTATGCCATAATGGAAGATTATGTACATTTAGCTTCATGACCTTCATGGAGAACCCATTACAGCAGATGAAATCAAGACGCCTGCAATGAACACTTCTACTCTCCTAGGAGTAAATAAAAGCATAAAGAGCCAATGCAATGGCCAATAATATTCTAAGGCTGATAGATATAATTAGTTCCCAATGCTTGTCCTATAGGTCTACAATCAAGTCTATTTTCTGGCGGGTTGCAAAAAGCAGCAGAATCAAGGAAATTGAACCATTCCATAAGCAATAGAGACAATAATTATTATGCCAATTCCCTACTCTAATGATGATGATAATACAAGATATATTGTAGCAGTATATGCATGATAGGATATACTGTCCCCAATGTACAGAGTCGTTTGGCCTATGAAAACTCCCACAAACATAAATTTATCAGAAAATTTTCAATGTATAGAGCAACCCTGTCATGTGTTCATAAGGCACAGAGCTTCACTTTTGTAAATGGTAGATTCTAACTTCTCTGGATACTCTAAACAACTCTTATAGAAGAGAATTCAAAATTATGGCTATAGGTAAAATAAAATGTCCACTCAATACCAGGTCAAAACTCCTGTCATCAAATGGTAATCTAGGCAATGCTGCTTTTACGTAACGTTTGCTTTTCCTTCCAACATCGTAGTCCGATATAGACTGTTGTAACGCCAGTTTTCTGTAACTCCTTAATTCGTCTATAGAATCCTAATTGTAAAGATTAGGATCAAGCTTTTTACAATATATTCAATGTAATGCATATGCACCTTGTTTCTGCAACAATCTTGAATCCTTGTCGAATAAGGGATCACAGCCGACTGTATTAACTCCATATTTGTTCGCCTCTGCGACGAAAGAGAAAGCATCTGAAGGGAAATCCTATATTCTATTATACCTTTTTAGGCGATGAATATCATCGATACGGAAACATCTTAAGATATTCCGATAGAGTTCGACCATAAAATGCGATTCTATTTAATTGAAATCGATTCGCGTTCCTGAAATTGTTATTGTCAATTTTTTTGTCCACCATTATTATGCTCCTCGGGCGATACTTCGTGTGCCGATATCATTATCTCTGCTAAGTCATGTATCTATGTTTTTATCAACATTCAATTGACTAAATGCTAATGATTTTAGATGGTAACAGGTGGCCTAAATTATGATACTTAACTTATCACAGAGACACTGATTTATGACTTGTTTTTTGACTTGCGTGTCTATGGTTGATGGCACCTACTAGACCATTTAATACGCTTATTAATTCCCCATACATTCAATATTACTGCTTATCATGAAACTAATCGAAATAATAATACCACACAGAGAGTTGGAAGATGTACGTCAGATCCTAAAGGAGCTAAATACGGGAGGTATGAGTCATTACACGGTAGAAGGAAGTGGTAGGATAAAAGCAGAACGCGTTACAGTTAGGTTTGGTACTTCCCAGACACAACCAAAATATATACCAAGAACGAAGGTAGAGGTAGTTGTTAAAGATCACCAAGTTGAAGAATTAATATCAAAAATTACAGATAAATTGGGGAGCGAACTCGGGGGAAAAATATTTGTGATAGATGTTCAAGTTGCAGTAGACATACAAACGAAAAAGAGAGGAGAAGATGCGATATAAAGAAGACAAACAAAACTCCGAATGGAATTCCTAGTATATCCTTCTCATATACTGCGGAATGGAACGCCACCTATGCCCACTTTGAGTCGCATTATTTGTTCGGCTAATATCAGCACATCTTTTACTTTTTTATCCTCTCTTCGAGTCTGCGTCGATCAAATTCGATTCCCAGTCTCTCTTTTTTCATGGATCGTCTAATAGAGAATTCTGTCATAATATGCTTATCATCATACTTGTACTCCTTCAAGGCTTGGAGTACATTCAGGAATTTCTTGGGATCTTCCAAACAGTACTTGTCCATTTCATTCTTCAATTTATTAAAGTCTTCGATAGTCTGTTGATATACAGACTATGGTTTACCTTCAGCCAATAGAGACGGTGTACTCCAACAGGTTGTGTGAAGTATTGCTCATTACCCGGTTAACCGTGAACCACGATTGCTAAAAGCTTGCCGCCACTTATGGTCAGTTTCATTGCGGCTACTATCGTTAGTTGTTGTACTTCCAGACATCGTTGACAATATGGTGTATTAGCATGGCTGACACTTTTTGTCTTGTTTTAGTGTATCAGTAGCGGTTGTTTTAAACATTTCGTGAACTTTTCTGCTGGTGTCATTCCATTTATTCCACCGTGTTCTCTTTCATGGTTATATGAATTGACAAATGATTCGTATTTCTCTGC
>JBAVTY010000020.1:0-16005 GCA_049696495.1 Candidatus Nitrosopolaris sp. | reverse complement strand
AATGATGTGAGGAGAAAGCTATACCTTTTAAGACAAAGGTTGAGCTCTGCGATGAAATTATAGATAAGCATAGATCAAGGGCAAAGAAGACCATAGTATTGATAGATTCATGGTATACAGTACATGGAGTGTAGATGCATGGTTATGACTGGATTGGAGATATGAAGTCAAACAGGGTTATTGTATATGAGGGTAAAAAGATGCATGCGTCAGATCTCATAGATATTCTCAGGAAGAGAGGAAGATTCACTGACACAATCATAGACGGCGAAATTTACAACGCTGTAAAGTTAAAGGCGTACATGCCATCACTAAAAGAAAATATCAACATTGTATTCAATGTTAGGGCAGAAACAAAAGATATCCATATCCTGTGTACAGAACTTGACAAAGACATAGTTACAATTATTAGATATGCATTGAAAAGAATGAAAATAGAAAACTTTTACAGGGATACAAAGCAGTTAGGATTTGGAGAGTACAGGTTTAGAAGGAGCGAAGCGGCGCTTATACACGCGCACCTAGTCTTTCTGGCCTATATTCTCCTAGAAATTCTCGGGCACAAACTGATTTCGTACAGGATAACCAAGACAATGCGATCAATGGAGTTTGTTATAACATGGGTCAGGAAGAAAGCAAAACGTGGGTTCGTTCATTACATATGTGACAAATTAAAACAGGGAACGCCAATACGTTCTTGCTACTGGTAAGGTGGACACAGTTTATGCGTAAAAACGCAAACACTCATTTATGATAGGATAGTTTCGCCTTTCTATGCACTGATTTATTTCTTGGTGTTCTGCTAGATAATCGGATACATTCATGCGTTGGACACGCAAATTATAGAATGGAATAGATATCTATTGCATGAAAATATTAATAGGTCTCAGGAGTATTGAAAAACATCTCAACTTATGGATACGAAAATTGGGATCGTCGTTTTCCCAGGCAGTAACTGCGATCGAGATGTTCACCATATTCTTAATAATGTATTGCATATTCCGTCCCAATATGTATGGCACACAGATACAAATCTATCAGCATTTGATTCCCTCATAATTCCAGGCGGTTTTGCATATGGTGATCGTCTTCGTGCAGGTGCGATAGCTGCACATAGCCCAGCTGCAAACGAATTGAAGAAGATGGCGAAAGATGGAAGAATCATCCTGGGTATTTGCAACGGTTTTCAAATTCTAGTTGAGTGTGGCCTACTTCCTGGAGCATTAGTTAAGAATAATTCTCTATCATTTGTATGCAGAGAAACAACAATAAAGGTTGAAAACAACAATACAGTATTCACATCATTATTCAAGAGAAATCAAACCATCAAGATTCCGATTGCTCATGGCGAAGGAAGGTATATAGCAGATAATAGACTTTTAAAAACCATTTTAAAGAAAAAACAGGTTGTGTTCCGGTATTTTAATGACGATCCAAACGGATCCGCAGATCACATTGCAGCAGTGTGCAATGAGGAAGGGAACGTAATGGGGATAATGCCTCATCCAGAAAGGGCTCTGGTTAGAGGATATTCTGACGAAGCTTCTATGATCTTTCGGTCCATTTCTACATACTTATGTAAATAAGACTGTTCTAAGAAAAGTAAAATGGTCTGAGACAGTTATGACGACGCTAAGCAAAGAGGAGTCGAGATATCTTGAGTCCAAATTAAATCGCGTACCGAATAAAGTTGAAAAGGGACTTGTTGAAGCAGAATGGTCTGAACATTGCTCGTATAAATCATCAAAAAGATTCATTAAGATGTTCCCTAAAAATGGAAAACGTGTTGTAATCGGTCCTGGCCATGATGCTGGTGTGCTGGACATCGGTAATGGTTACGTAGTAACAATTCATATTGAGAGTCACAACCACCCATCAGCGGTAGATCCCTATGGAGGTGCGGCTACCGGCGTGGGTGGTGTTATACGAGACATACTTTCCATGGGAACCAGGCCGATAGCGGTGCTCGACGCACTCCGATTTGCGCCTTTACACACAGATGATGAGCCATGGTATAGCTCCAATTCAGAATGGCTATTGAGACACGTTGTCAAAGGGATCGGCGACTATGGCAATTGCGTTGGTGTCCCCACTGTCGCTGGAGAAACCGAATTTGATCCATCTTTCACTAATTATTGTCTTATAGATACAGCATGTATCGGATTCGGTCGACGAGATTCTATAGTTCGAAACAGTGCAAATTATGATGACTTGATTATTCTGGTCGGAGGTCCGACGGGAAAAGACGGAATTCATGGAGCAGCTTTTGCTTCAAAGACGTATGTACGTCACAATAGATCGGCCGTACAAATTCCGGATCCATTCCTTGAGAAATTGCTTATCGAGGCAATAACCGAGGCTGTAGAAGATGGTACAATTAAAGCTCTGAAGGATTTGGGAGGGGGAGGTTTGTCTTGTTGTTTGTCAGAATTGTCGGATAGTTTAGGAAAAGGCTTTGACATCGAACTAAGAGACGTCCACGTCAAAGAAAAGGGAATGTCACCTCTAGAATTAATGTTGTCTGAATCTCAAGAACGAATGCTGATAATTACTGACCATTCGAAATTTGGTAGTATAAGACGCATCTTTGATAAGTACGAACTAAAGTATGTAATTTTGGGGAGGGTCAAGAACCATCGCAACTTAGTGATTAGATCTAAGAAAAGGATTATTGCAGATATTCCTTCAAGTATAGTCGCGAACGCACCTCTAATTAGGAGATCTTCTAAGCGCCCCTCATACCTGGCTGCATTAAAGCGTGGTTTCACGCCGCCAGCAACTCCGTCAAATTTAACTAAAGTATTACTTTCGCTGCTATCCAATCCGACCATAGCCAGCAAGGAGTGGATTTATCGTCAGTACGATCATGAAGTAGGGTTGCGAACCGTGGTAAAACCTGGATACGCAGATGCTTCTGTTCTGAGATTGAATAATGGTAATTTTCTTTCAGTCAAACTAGATGGAAATTCTAAGCATTGTTACATCGATCCTTATCACGGAACTCTGGGATGCCTCTCAGAGGCGTGCCGAAATGTTGCCTGTACCGGAGCTTATCCAATTGGAATAATTGATCACTTGCAGTTCGGAAGCCCTGAGAAGCCAGAGGTATTTTGGTGCTTTCGTAGGGCTGTACATGCAATAATTAACTATTGCAAATTCATGGAGATCCCTGTGGTTGGAGGCAAAGTGAGCTTCTATAACGAAACCTCCAAAGGACCAATTAAACCATCCCCCGTCGTTGGCGCGATTGGTCTTATTGAAGAAAAAAGATTGATTACACAATCTTCCTTTAAAGATGGAGATTCTATTTTTATTATTGGAACTACTGCTGACGAACCTGGTGGTTCAGAATATTACGAATACGTGCACCACATAACTGGAGGCAAAGTTCCGAAGGTCGACTTGGATATTGACAAATTAAACCTTGAAAGCATTTTGCTACTCATTGACAAGGACGTTGTGAGTTGTGCTCACGACTGCTCCAAAGGTGGAGTTGCGGTGGCTCTTTCCGAAATGGCAATTTTGGGGGGAGTAGGCCTTAAGATTTTCGTCGATAAGCTGCCAAATTCTTGTTCTAGCATAGATAATTTGCTTTTTTCTGAATCGCACTCCAGATATATAATCGGGACACATGAACCAAAGAAAGTCGAAAAAATATTGTCAGGTATAGGTGGTTTAATTTTCTCTAGAATTGGTGAAGTCTGCAATGAAAACGTGACATTCAAGATGAATGGAAAAATTCTGATCGATACCGACATTCGAACTATAGCAGCTAATTTTAGGAATTTAGAGCAGATTATGACAAGATAAAATCTTAAAGATTTGAATATGATTCGGAATGAATATGAAGGCGATTTATCTCTGGCACTTTCTTTGTGGCGGAATTTCAGGAACTCAAAATGATCAACGCTCTCGAGGTCCAAAGTGCAAATTTGATATTGTAGAACTGGGTAAAATGGCTAAGATCTCCCAAATTGTAGCATAACAGTTTATTTACCCTTTCATCATCAGCTTAATATTGACTCCTCGATTTAGACTTTTCAACAAAAAGGATGAACGATCGAAAGTAAAAATTGGAAGTAATCAATTACAAACATCTGAGCATGTGCTCATTTCAGAAGCACTTGCGCTTATTCGAACCATTGAATCGAGAGGAATCGAAGAATTATGCAGCGATCTAACTTCTATCAGAGACGCTGTCACAAAATCGTTGAAGACGATAGAAAAGCTCGCGAATGATTTGGAAAGGGAAAAGATAAAGGTCGAAGAACCAAAATTTGAATCGATTGTAGAAATTTCAAAGAGAACAGTTGTTGCGAGTTTGAGGAGAGAATCGTCAATAGAGTTACCTTCGCCGATATCATACGACGACGCTATGAAGTTCAAACAAAGGTTGGAAGCCATTACTAATCGATTTAGAGAAGTTAGTGCATCTCACAACAGAGTATTCAACATTTTCATCAAAAAGTATGCAGGAAAGTTAAAGGATGAGTTTGAAACACTTTCCTCGTTATCTAAAGAGATTAATTCTATTCTCGCAAAGTTCGATAACCATCAAGGACCGTTCCTAAAGTGTTCTGACCTTCTAAACCTGCTATCCAATAGGATCAGCTCGATCGAGATAGACGAAAAATGTATCGAACATACTCGCAATGAAATAATGCGACTAGAAATGGTTCTCAAGGAATTAAACAATCGGATGACAACCATCGAAAACTCTCCTGAATTCCACGAAGCGGCTAGAATCGGTGAAGAGATAGTGCGAGTAGAACACGAGGAAGAAGAGGCGCAGAAGGAATTGCTCGACCTTTTCAGTCCTGTATCGAGGGCATTTACGAAATATTCCTATGGCATAACGAAGCAGACATCTGAGCGACTAAGACTTTTAGCAGAAGAGCCATGGAATATTTTCTCAGAAACAGAGATAACTCCGTATCTCGATATACTGACCGAAATTCAAAAAGCATTGATTAACGAGAAAATTTGCCTCAAAGATACTATGAAGGTGGAGCGTCATTTGGAAGGCCTAATCAAGATGCTACCAGATTTTAAAAAGAAGTTCAAAACTAGGCAACGGTATCTCAAAACTCTCTATCAAAGTAATGAAGCAAATTTTGGCAGTCGTTCGATAGATCTGAAAGAAGAGATAAAGAATTCTACACAGGATATTGGAGAGGAGGAAATCAAGTTGCATCAGCTAGAGAAGCAAATAGAAGATAAGAGACTTCAACTGAATGATTTGCGAAAAGAATCAGAGGATTGTCTTTTCAAAATATTTGACAAAAAATATGAGCTAGCAGTGTAACTCGTGCGTGTCTATCGCCAAAATATCGAGATCACACCTAGCCCTGCAATAGCTAGTCCGCCATAAGATAGAAAGAAGACACCAAGCATTAATCCCCCAACGGTTATACCAATTCCACTAGCAATCATTATTCCTTCCCCTATCCTTCTCTGATGCCGCATATACGAAGAATATAGATAGAAACGACATTATAAAAATATAGTGAAGGTGCCACTGACCAAGTCAGATACCGAGTTCTTGTGTTTACACCGTAGATAGTTCCTATACCATGAGATCTGAAAAAAGTATTTTCAAATTTTCAAGGCGTGTTGTGCAGTATGTGGAGATTGACCAACGAACCTTCTTCTAAAGTGACCTGAAGGCCTCTTTGACAGAAGTTCTATAAACCAAGCTTCATGTTCTATTTCCTCTTGCATGATCGACTGTGCTATGTGATATGTCCTTGGATCTTTACCCGCCGTCATGTCGCATACCTCGCCCCACGATCTTATTGCACATTGTTCCGCCTCCAGAAGAACTTTCAATATGGAACGAAGATCTTCCCAATTATCTGGCAAATATGCGTCTGGACAACCGGCTTGATCTGCAAACTTCCTAATATCTCTTGGAAGGCTTCCCCCCAATTCATATAACCTTGGAACCATGGATTCAAAATGATTCCTGTCTTCAATGCGTGCATCCTCCACTATCTCTTTGACCCCCTCACCATCCAATCCTGTGCAATGCATCCTTAGGATCGTATAGTAATAGTATGTTGTAAATTCTGCTCCAACGCCTTTCGTAATTAATTCTTTGAGCCTTTCTACATTCACACCATTTTTTTGAAGAACTTCCAACGCAACAATTTTCGGAACAAATTCTTTCGGATCACTTGTCATATATCCCATCCTAAATTAAAGTATAAAAGGTTTTTTTACCTCTTATTTCTTATGATTTGAGGGATGTATTAAGTTGCTATAAAGCTAAAGCTAACTTGATGACCTAACACATTTTATGGCTATAATATAGACATATGCCGCGAGAGTACGAAATATGCTTTGTACTATGTTTGTCCTAAAAGCACTGAGTCAGCATGATCAGCTCTTTACTCGTGTTACTTTGATTCTATCGAGAACTTTCCAGTACTCGACTTCTCCTCCTTGATGAACCTTATCAATGATGTCTTGCTCTATGGCAGATGTTTCAAAAACCTCGAAGGTCTCCAAATCCATAATCTGTAGCACTTTTCCTGAAATGGAGATGACCTGACCGTTCCTTTTATCTATTAGTGGAACTTCAACGCCAGCAGATACTGGTGAAACTAAGGTGTGTTTAGACCCGTCAAAAACACTGATAGCTGCGACTCTAGCCTTTGCAGAACCGTGTTTTCCAGGTTTACTGTGATCATAAGAAACAATTCTACAAGGCTCGCCGTCAATCACAATGTACGAACCGACTTTAAGACTACCAAGGTCCATCGGCTTGCTCAAAATGTATTTCCATGCAATGAGAAAAAGCAAGCATATTTAACAGTTCTGCTCATTTTTAACGTAATGTTGCAAGAACAGCCACACCTGTATAGTTCTCCATTCGCTGTAGAAGATATGCAATTTCAATATTAGCATATCTGTTATGACTATCTCTTACCTCACTGCGCTTGCCGAACAATGCATCTGCCTCGTCAAAAGATATCAAAGATCCATCTTCAGCTAAATTAAATACCTGTCTAAGATTCTTTTCAGTTTCACCAATGTATTTGCTTACTACCATAGATAGCCTGTAATGTCAGCATTATTATCCTTTAGATTTTTCTAAATTACAGTAATCTAATCATAACCTAACATTTCTTCGATCATATACGTCTAAGTATACCATTATAGATGGGTATACCATTAAAATTATATGAATCATTGTATCTAATGTGTATCTAGGATACTACATTGAATTCAACTATGAAGATCACAGACGGTACTAAAAGAGCACTTCTAAAGATAGGCGCAGAGTATACGATAAAAGACGGAAGGGAGAGGACTCTTGAAGCGATAGTTAAACTGCTCATTGAAGAGCATAAACACAAATCCAAATCTTCGTAATGAGGTTCTAAAGTGTCAAATCTATATTGGTCAGTCATGGAATCTAGATTATATCGATTGAGTTCGTTTTAAGCATCAAATGCGAAGACAAAAGAGATATCAAAGAATTGATGGTAGTAGCTATTTAGAATTGCAGAAGTAGCCAGTGTGTTAATAATCTCTAATATTGTATATGCCACATTTTTATCCTGAAATTCTTGCTGTTAAATATATAGCGCAACATTTTAAGCTTAAGCGATCGATTGCTCCTACAAAACTACTTTAATTTATCTAATATCGATAAACTGACGAAGTTGGTTAACGGTATCCCTTTCCTCGCAACTTCCCTTCGCGTTCGTTCACAGTATTTTTGGTCACTCTGATGGGTCTTTTCACCTTCAACTTCGAGGACGATTACGTTTCTTGCATATGGAAATGTGAACTTTGGTTGTGCCGTCGTTAAGTACAGGAAGTGGGCGAGACTTAGTTTTTTAACCCTCTCACGCTTAGCTATGATATTTGCAACTTCAGCGATCTCTGGATCTCCGTAAAGGCACTTGGTAAAATAAATCGATATATACTTAATATTTGTTGTCTCTCGCTCAAAAAGTGCCTCGCTAAGATTAAACATAAATGACAACCTGTCAGCCTTACATATCAATTCCGATGTGTCATCGATATTTGAATATGAAGCGAGGATATAGTGATTCGCCCTATTAGGGAAGTAAAGAGCGCTTTCATTCGAAAATGTCGCAGTGACAAAGTGTATATTCAGTATGTTCCGGGAGTTTGCCCATATTTCTACAAGACTGCCAGATTCCTTTTCATGAGGCGTACATATATATCCTTGCGCCAGCACCAGCCAACCAAATCTTGATACTATGACTGCGATAAATGTATTACCATGCAAGCAGCGCAGTCCTATAGATATATCATATATTCAAAATGTTACTAATGTTTTTAGTACTTTTAGCTATATGCCACTTACTAGAGTCCAAGCCCTTCAATCTATATTTGTGATATGGTAAAATGGAGTAACATGCCGCAACAGCGAGTGCCCCCAATGGGTCAGATAAGAATACTCGCACTGCTTGACGCAACGCTACCTCAAATGGAAGTCGAATGTTAAACTTTTCTATATAATGTCTGATTTGTTTATGGCCTTTCATAGACCTCAGGACCTGTGAATTGAAATCTGCGATCGTATCTGGTGGACAAAAATAAACTACAGCTCGGTCGTTATAGGCCACATCCAATTTAAATTCCAACACTCTGCACTCGAGATAAAGGTCCACTGCAATGATGTCACTTGGAATAGCAATCTGCTTAGCAACGGCTGCTCGAATCGACAATCCTCGTCCTATCGCGGTGTATTGTGAAAGCCTCTTATTTCTTACACATCTGAGCCATGAGGAGACATGAGTGGCCGCTCTTCCTGCAATAGAAACCGACCCAACTGGCTTTGAATTAGAAATTGCGAGTACTACCCGTCCGCGTAATGCAGATAACAATTCTTGGATAGAGTCTTCGTGAGGAATAACATCGCCGTCGTACATTACAATCACGTCGCCCTTTGCATTTCGAAAGATTTCATTCCAGGCATTTCCAACGCCCGTTCTGGATGAATGGTGCAGACATCTTATAGGTGCTTCCGAATTATTGGCAAATTGCTCTATCAATCCCATAGTATTGTCTGATGAATCGTCAGAAACTATTATCTCACAAATTGCAAAATGTTCAGATTTTTGTTTAATGACTGATTGAAGAAGGTTTAGAATATTCCTCTCCTCATTAAAACTAGGAATACCTATTGTTATATTCAGCATACTTACGCTTAGGAATGTTTCACCTTGCTTTTATGAAGTTTATGGATCGGGGGCATCAGTAGAACGAGATTAAATGTATGTATCTATGTAGTCAAAAAGATTCATATGTGTTAAGTTAATTTAACATTGGGATTTTGCAGAAGGGCCAACGAACCAAGCGTGAATTAGGAAGGCTTCTGAATTCGGCAGGTCTTAAAAAAAAACAGTTGGTATGTCCCCTATTCGTTAGAGACCATGCCGAGAAGCAATACGAATTCGCTAGTATGCCAGATGTCGCAGCTGTTCCCCTTGAGGAAACAACTGCGCAGATCATAGAATTGAAAGAGCTTGGGATATCTTCAATAATAATTTTTGGATTACCTGCAGAAAGAGATGCTGTTGGTTCACAGGCATTAAATCAGAACGGTATAGTACAGAAGACAGTGAGAAAACTCAAAATGGAATTCGGGGATGCTCTAAACATTGTGACTGATGTATGCCTATGTCAATATAATTTATCCGGGCATTGTGGGTTATTCGATGGTAAAAACGATCTAGTTGACAACGACAGTACTGTACGAATGCTAAGTGAAATTGCATTAACTCATGCTCAAGCAGGAGCTGATTTAGTTGCTCCTTCCTCAATGATGGATGGACAGGTTACTTCAATTAGATCCTCCCTCGATGACAATGGCTATAAAAAAACTAAAATTCTGTCATACTCGGCCAAACATTTCTCCTCTCTGTACTCACCATTCAGATCTGTCGCGTTCTCCAAAAAAATACGTGATTACAAATCGTTAGATAAGTCTTCATATCAGATGCCATATTCAAACCTAAGGGAATCTGCTAGAAAAATAGAAAACGATATCCGAGAAGGAGCAGATATGGTCATTGTCAAGCCTGCGATTATGTATCTGGATGTAATATCAATGGTTAAAGAAAAGTTCAAATTTCCGATTGCCGCACAAACTGTCTCAGGAGAGTACGCAATGATAAAATCTGCTGCCAAGAACAATTGGATTAATGAAGACGAATGGAAGGTTACTTCCATCTCTGCCATGAAACGCGCAGGCGCAGACAGCATTATTTCTTATTTTTGTAAAGATATAGCAGCTCTACTCAACTGCTGATTAGTAGAGGAATCATCACTCGCATATAGGATATGAAGCTAATGACGCAAAATAATTTGACTCGTATATCCCTAGTCACGATTATATAGCATTCTCGCGACACGAAAATGTCCCGCGGTAGCTCAGCCTGGTAGAGCTTTCGGCTGTAGATGTCGGCTGACTTAAGAGCTGACCACGTGAAACAGCCTATCGGGCATACAAGGACAGAAACCGAAGAGTCGCAGGCTCAAACAAGCTAGTGACAAGCTAGTTTGGAGTAAATCCTGCCCGCGGGATACACATCGTTTCACAAGATCAGCATGGAAATCGGTTTTGTGTCGTCAACCTCAAGCTATCGTCAACCAGTAAATGGAATAGCTGTCGCAAATAATCTAAATCAAGTCTGACTGTTGGTTGAATAAATGTGATATTTGGCGCAAAAAAAAGTTTTCTGAACATCTAAATCAATAGAATAACAAATGTAACAAAGAAGATGATTATGACAATCGTGGCCTGCAAACAATCGAATCTGTGTATTGCCGAACATTTGTTCGCCAACAAGACTCGAGAAAATACAATACATAATGTTATGAAAATGTAAGAAGCAAAACAGTTACTTAGTATTCAAAATTTAGCAGAGATCTAGATAAAAAATCTGTATAAGAAGGCATAATCTATACGAAACAATAGAATCCAGGATACATAGATTAAGATATTGTCTGAGAAGTGATCCATCAGCCCGGGGAGCGAGCGGGGGAGAGTTTTGCGATACATAGAACCATAATTTCGAATTCAGCTGCAAAGAGATATCTAGAGTGAAAGTGGTCACATGTTCTCTAACTTGTGATGCTCGATGAGATCATCAAATCATGCTACTTTGAAACTTCGATCGCTATTTATATTGATATAGTAGTTAGGTCATGGATGCTGATGAAGAATAGGAAGAGCCGGCTGATGATATGATGAAGATTATGAGTGCTGAGGCATCCTGATTTCATCGAATGGAATATTTGCATGATTATGACGATGAAACGAATGGTGTCAACGCTGTGAGATTGGTTTCCCTTTATTCAGGGGGCAAAGACAGTACTTACGCCTTAGTTAAAGCAAAGGAAATGGGACACGAAATATCATGCTTATTAACAATGTACCCGGAAACAGACGAAAGCTTGTTGTACCATTATCCTAATAATTGGATCACAAGGTATCTCGGGGAGGCAATGTGCATCCCGTCATTTGGATTTGCATCACAATCCGGTACAAAGGAAGACGAGTCGAAATCATTGGAACAAGCGATAATTGCCATCAAATCACTTCATGATATTCAAGGCGTAGTTCATGGTGGAATCTTTAGCACGTTTCAAAACGAAATAGTTCGGAGAATTTGTTTAAAGCACGATTTATGCATGATTGCCCCGCTCTGGAACATTCAGCAATCTGAATATTTGGAAGTCTTACTTGAGAATAAATTTGATATCAAAATTGTAAGTGTGTCTGCGATGGGACTGGACGAGCGGTGGTTGGGAGTTTCGCTGGATCGAGAGGCATTATACAGATTGAAGCGCTTAAGCCAAAGGTATTGCTTCAATGTAAGTTTCGAAGGTGGCGAGGCTGAGACATTGGTGGTTGACTGTCCGATATTCTACAAAAGGTTGCAAGTTAATAAAGCCAAAATACACTGGGACGGACAGCGGGGAATGCTTGAAATAATGGAAGTTGTCTTAGTGGAAAAGTAGCTATGCTCGACAATTTACGTACTGGTCTTCGGAGTGCGTTGAAAAAGATTGTTGGAGCTTCTGACATCAATGAGGAAATTATTGAATCCCTTTGTAAAGATGTCCAAAGAGCATTACTGCAGTCTGATGTCAATGTCCGACTAGTTCTATCAATTACGGATAACTTAAAGAATCGCGCCCTGAAGGAACAGCCTGTAAAGGGACTCTCAAGAAAAGATCATATAATCACGATTCTTTACGGCGAGCTAGCAAAAATGCTCGGTTATACGGGGAACACCATCAAAAGCATTGACAAAACCCAACGTTTACCTGATGACGGTATATCTTTCAAAGCTGGAGAACAAAATATTGTGTTGATGCTTGGAATCCAGGGTAGCGGCAAAACTACAGTCACAGCAAAGCTTGCTAGGTGGTTAACAAGGCACGGCTATCGTGTAGCGGTTATCGGAGCAGACACTTGGAGGCCTGCTGCGTTGACACAATTAAAAACTAACTGCGGTAAGATAAACGTGGAAGTATTTGGCGATGAACAAGACAAAGATCCTGTGAATATTGTCAAAAATGGGCTAGAGCATTTCAAAAAGCAGGTTCTTGACGTAATAATCATAGACACAGCAGGCAGACACAAGGAAGAAAAGGGACTTTTAGAGGAAATGAAAAGCATGCACCAGGTGTCAGAGCCCGAGCTTGTGCTCCTCGTAATCGACGGTACGATAGGGCAGCAGGCATATAATCAGGCAAAGGCGTTCCACGAGGCAGCTCCGGTGGGAGGCATAGTCATAACCAAGCTAGACGGTACCGCAAAGGGCGGAGGAGTCATTGCTGCGTCAGCTGCAACCGGTGCTCGTGTGGTGTTTATAGGAACTGGAGAACGGATCGATGACCTAGAACAATTCTCACCCACGCATTTCGTGGGGAGAATCTTGGGAATGGGAGACATCAAAGCCTTGCTAGAAATGGCAAAAAACCTTGAGTTGCAAGCAGACGAAGGACAGGCTAAGCGACTTCTAGGTGGTAAAATGACGATCGAAGACTTTTACGCGCAGATGGACAATGTGGGAAAAATGGGCTTTAGGAATGTGATTGACAATTTGCCTGGATTGTCAGGAATGGTGAAAGATGACCAGCTTGATGCCTTGCAAGAAAAAATGGAAAAATGGAGATTTATTATTCAATCCATGACGAAAATCGAAAAACGTAATCCCGATATAATGAACGATTCTCGGAGGAAACGAGTGGCAAGAGGATCTGGTATGACAGAGCATGACGTCAAGGAATTGATTAAGCAATATAATAATTCCAAGTCCATGATGAAGCAAGCAAAAGGTAGACAAATGCAGGGTATGCTACGGAGATTTGGTATTGGCTAATGCCCATCAACGTCAGTCCATTAAGCTAGAATTAAGAAGACGCTACGAGCTTTGCCGCTACTGTGCTAGTCGCCACCTTACAATTGGCAAAGGTGGATGGCGTGATGACTTGGACAGATGCGATATCTGTTGTGGTCTAATGAAAAGATTAGACTTCATAATTAAAATCATGCAGGAGGAGGTCGTCGAGGTTTATGAATTCGACACCTTCCTTATAGGCGCTATACTTCCAGCCAACATTTATGAACGAGAAGATCAGATTAGAGCTCGGCTTAAAATCAGAGGAAAGGAAAATATAAAAAACCAATTCTTAAGCGAACTTAGACGCAAGTTTGAATTGATTACACAGAAAAAAATTGACTATCTCTTGCCAGACGTGTCAATAAACGTAACTGTAGGAGAAGAAAGGCATGTCGATGTTACAGCGAAGGCGCGCTCGTTAACTTTAGCTGGACGATATATTAAAAAACAAAGGGGACTCCCTCAAAAGCAGAGTAAATGTATGCAGTGTAAGGGGAGAGGATGCGGATTTTGTCACAATTCCGGCCTATCCGGGTACGAAAGCGTAGAAGGTATTATTGCGCACCAACTCGTGTGTCTCACGAAGGCCAACGCTCCAAGATTTTCGTGGGTTGGCAGCGAAGATCGAGATAGTCTTGTCTCAGGCAACGGTAGGCCATTTTTCGTCAGTCTATCTAATCCAAAAGTTAGGATGTTAAAGAATAGTCTCAATATTGATACTCCAGAGATTTCCGCAACCATAGAAGCAAAACCAATTTGCGTTCCCCAATCGCCAATTCGATTCCTCACAAAAACAAAAATCATCGTGGAAAGTGCAAATACGATAACTGAAAATAATCTCAAAGAATTGAATTCATTAAATAATACAACGATAAAATTTCAAAACAAAGAGAAGACAGTTACGAAAAAGATCTATTCCGTCAAAACTAGAATGATAAAACACAATCGCTTTTTGCTCACTTTGTTAGCAGATGGCGGGCTCGCAATAAAGAACTTCGTAAGCGGTCAACAATGCACCTCGCCAAACGTTTCAGCGATCGTGGGAAATAAATGCGAAAGTATATTGTTCGACATATCAGACGTACATCTACGGTAATATTTTTTTAGCAATTGGCTTCCGACCCGTTGCAAATGATAGAAGAGACGCATGGCTCATCTCGAATTCCACAGAACATTTATCAGCGTATATCAGAGAGATTCAGTATCGTTATTGATGGCATTAACCGGATAGAACATGCATCTGGTCTAAAATATCCCTCTTATTATATTCTACCAGATCTGGTAGTCAGCTCCTCATCAGTGGGATACGATCATGCAGGTATATTCTTTGCCAGGACCATTCCAACAATAGGGTTTAACAACAGACTAAAAGTGGTAATACAAATTACAGCTCCTTTAGTTGCTTACGGACTTACTGGAACAGTGCATGCAATTCTTGCACATGAATTTTTACATTACTTGGAACTAGTGAGAAGGATCATGAAGATGGATCTCTTGTCAGATGAACTTTATTTGAAGAAAAATTTTCAGACTATGATCGTCTGATAAATGCCCGAGTGGTTTTTAGCTCTGACCCTTCGTTAATACGCCACATCTCGAAGTTCAATGATGGATTTCGAAATCGAAGATTGGAAAAAATAGCAATCAACGAATGGATCGAAAAAGGACTTCCGGTCACAAACGTTCGTATCGACTGCATAAAGATCCCATTCGAATCAATGGTTTCACTAGAAGTTGATGATCTAGTAAAAGAAAAAATTACTGGCTACGAAGCGGCTTCAATGAACATCTTAGCTGATGATTATAGGGATTCACTGGAACTGTAACTTACCTATAGAAATTTCTGAAATAGAGCGAGAGTATAATGATATTATAATATAATATGATGGTGTCAACGCGTGCAGAGTCTAGTGTTTTTTTGTTACCCTTTTTGAGTGTTCTGTGAACTCGGTAAAGCCGCATTTTCCACAGCTGAACCTGTCTCGATGTTCTGCCATAAACACTCCTTTCCCGCACCTCGGGCAGTCGCGTTTATTCCTTGTTACTGCACTGCCCTGTATTGTGTAAAACTTGTAAACTGCTACCTCTCCTTTCAAAGGTTTTTTCTTGTCAGCCATGCTACTTTTTAGCCCCACGTGCTTTCGATTGCATAGTACTAGCTTGTTTCGCTTTTATCTTTGCAGCTTTTTCTTCGGCAATAATCTTTTTCCTCTCGTCCTTGGGTAAATTCCTCAAGATTCTATATCGAGGAAGCTGCTTTACTGCTTCATTTTCGTCTGGATAAAGATAAAACATAGCACGAACATCTGTCTTGCCTTTTTCGCATATCATAGAAATCGGGATAACTGCCTTCTTATCGACATTATGCTCTTTAGCAATTATTTCAGTAGCGTCGGCTCTCTTGAGCCTGCCTGCCGCATTCTTGAATATTACGCCCACTTCATGTCTGTTTAGTAACGAATTGCTATGATCTTCAAATGTAATAAGTTCAACACCGGCCACGGCTAAACACAACGATGAGTCTTATGGAACTCATATAAATATTCCTATACATCCTATTCCCATCTGAACGAGATTTTTAATCAGTACAACGCGGGTCCGGTGG
>JBAVTY010000019.1:0-4381 GCA_049696495.1 Candidatus Nitrosopolaris sp. | reverse complement strand
AATCCTGTTGAATCTATTCCAGTAAATATTTTTCTGATGTTTGTAAGTAATAATATGAACGAGGAAATTATCTTCTCCAATAGTGTACCATTTATTCTGGAAGAAAACTTTTGAAGAGTAGTGTAATGAGGTAGATTCTTAATCTTCTTATACCGTAACGGCAGGATCCTAAGAGGACAAGTATGATCGGTGATAGCGAATGTACAATAGAACGATCTGTTCAACACCAAAGGACTATATAACAACATACAGTATGGTAGTAGAACGTTCAAAATCTATGGAGGTTATGCTTTGAAATATCATAAACTAACCTCTAGAGAAGAAAGAGTCATTGTGCATAAACCTTATTTCTCTGGAGAGTATGACAATATTTACGTAGACGGAACAAATATCTGTCGAAGTTGTAATAATCTACTTTCAGCGAAAAACAAGTTTGATGCAGGATGTGGATGGCCGAGCTTTGTTGAGTAATACAATAATGCATATACCCGATCTTGATGGATTAAGTACAGAAATAGGATGTACTGATTATTGCGCAAATTTAGAACACAAATTTCTTGGGGAAAATTTGAGAGATAAAAATACTCGGAAATGCGTTACCTTGTTATCTATGGGGTTTATCCCAAAGGCAGGAGAGTTACGAGAGAGAATATATGAATAACATTGATGAAATTGCGACGATTGCCAACGGATGTTTCTGGTGTTCGGAAGCAATCTTTAGAAGACTTCAGGGTGTTAAATCCGTTCTACCGGGCTATACAGGAGGAACAGCAAAAAATCCTTCCTATGACCAAGTATGTACAGGAATAACCGGGCATGCTGAGTCAACTCAAATACAATTTGATCCGAAAATTATATCTTTTGAAAAAATTCTCGATATTTTCTGGCACACACATAATCCTACCACACTCAATAGACAGGGTAGCGACGTTGGTACACAGTATCGATCTGCAATCTTTTATCATGATGAAAAACAAAAAGAGATAGCTGAGAAATCAAGAAAAGAATTTGAAGCAGAAGGTGCTTACAAAGAACCTATTGTGACAGAAATAAGTCCCTTTAAAATTTTTTATGTTGCAGAGGATTATCACAAAAATTATTATGAAGAACATCTTGATGCTCCCTATTGCAATTTTGTCATTGACCCAAAAATCCACAAACTGCTTCAGCAGTACGGAAGTGACGTAAAAGAAGAATTTAAGTAGCTGCTAAAGGAGGATCTTTTATTTTGACGATGTCATTTTGCAAATTTCAGTGATATTCCAAGACAAATGCGCCGCATTTTCTCCAAAACATAATCTACAGAATTGTGTTCCATGACTTTTTATTTAGTGCATGTAGAATTCTTCACCTTCCCCATCGGGACAATATAGTATCTTGTACAAACATACTTCGTTCTCTGGGTCTAGAAAATATCGAGTTCCATCATCTAAATCTATTTGTAGATCTTTTTTTTGAAAATAGATTTTCCGTATTTCTTTTCCATTATGCCGTCTTTCAATATTATTGTCTCATCACATTTGAACATGACCTCTTTAGACCGTTAGATGGTATTGATCTGATGTAGCTTCACATAGGTATAACGTGTGCCATTGGTGGGATACAAACATTGTTATAAAACATTCATTATCTGTAGGATATGACGAGTACGCAGCGGATTCCCATTTCCAAGAAATGTAGACTATGCAAAACCGTTAAACTGTTGTTACAGTTTGTAAGCCTATTTATCCCCGTATTTGGTTATAATTACTGGTGTAGGTTCGGCTTAGAGAGCATAGAAAATTATGGATAGTTTGCTATTGTGTGGTTTATAATTCTTCTATCCCTAATCTCTCTTTTCATATAAGCCATCTACACTTTTTTAGATTCCAATAAGAACTACAAGTAGAAGATCATTTGCGAGAATGTGAGGACAATCTACTAATGTTTTTACGTATAGATTATGAGTGGGATTTCGTTCGACACTTCGGTTTTGGTAGTCGGGACGACTCATTCAGGATGTTTATCAAACGTCGAGTACGTAAAAGATTCAATGCAATAGTGTCCAAATCTGTAATGTCTTGAGTATACTCTTATCCCCTGACCCATATACAGAACATAGAAGTCACAATTACCCCCCGATACAATTCCGTGTATTTTCAATGCAAAATATTAAAAATGAACATTACCTAGATGGATATGCTATGCGCTTAAGTAGGTTCATTGTTTCTTGGATAAATGCAACAGCAAAATCCATCGTAGCAAGATCTTCTTTTCCATATTTTATGTTATTTTTTGTCTCGTTCTTCTTTCCAATATCAATTCTAAATGTTTTATACAATTAACGATTAAACCAAGTTCTCTAATGTCGCATCTGATCTGTTACAAGTTCCACATTGCTCAGGATAGAGCACCAGGATTGGATTGCTTAATTTCTTTGTTCTTCAGCTGGTTGGCTATTAGAGCCCTCGGAGACAGACACATATGTAGAAATTGGTCATAACGTGTAAATCGTATTGTCATCGCATAGAACGTCGATGACGATTATTATTGGTAGTGTAATAGCTCTGCTATTGTTTGGATATTTTGTAGAACAAGCATTCGCTCAGATAATAGGGACAAATGGTGGAGCAGCGGGAGGAGGAACTAAGGGCGGGATAGGCGGTAATGGTGGAGTTGGCACAAGTGGTAATACAATAAATGGTAAAAACGGGACAAGTGCAAATGGTCATAACATAGGTGGTAATACAGGTAGCTCTAGTGGAGACTAAAGAATCAGCGGCTGCTTTTTTCATTAACCGCCGGTGGTAATTGCCGCCAAATAGTCTAGAATAAACTTCTAAGACTAAAAAGCATGACTCTTTATCTACAGAAAGAGTTCGGGAATAAACAGACCGTTTAAAACACTAAAATCAGTGGGGGATGTAGAGAAGTTGTTGAAGATCAGGTGTTCCAGCTCTACATGTTTCTACGAATAATTAGTTTGTCGTTTTACTGAGCGTTTTATTCAATTGTCTTCTAAAAAGTGCACCCACTACGGGATTGACAACATATGGCAAAGTATGTTTAAACCACACACCTACCCTTACATAAAAAGGAACCATTATTTCGAGACGCGTGGAATTTGCTGCGGCAAGAATTGCTTTTGACACAGCTGTTGTTTCGAGCATAAAGCCAGTGTAATTTGGCTTATGGTTCTCAAAAGATCGATTGTTAAAAAAATTTGTTTTTACACCAATAGGGCTAACGATTGTTATGCGTACACCAGTTCCATATAGCTCATGATAGAGCGACTCTGAGAATCCTAAGATCGCATATTTTGAAGCGCAATATCCAGCCATTCCGGCAACTCCGAAACTTGCGGCTAATGATGCTACATTTACAATATGTCCTGAGTGTCTTGAGAGCATAGATTGTAAGAACACCTTGGTACAATAGACCATTCCAAAATAATTTGTCCTCATGACTGCCTCTATTTGTTCAATACTCTGGTTTTCTACTTTACCAAATTCTCCATACCCTGCATTATTTATCAATAAATCGATATGCCCAAATTTTTCGAGTATTTGTGTTCCCATTCTTAGAACATCTTCCCTTTTTGAAATATCGCAAGGATATGCTACAATGTCTACTCCTCCAGGTTCCCTAACAATTTGCAATGTTCTCTTCAGTTCGAGTAATTTTGATACAGAACGGGCTATTATTGGACCAGCGTCTTCATTTACGAAATCAAGAGCAGCCTGCCTACCAATTCCAGAAGAAGCTCCTGTTATTACTATAATCTTTCCCTCAAACCTTCTATTCTTTCTGTCTTCGTTTTCCTTCCTCTTTCCACTCAATCAATCTCGGATATGTATTATTGCAAAACCAGTAAATGACTGTTTACAAATGATATAGTTGTTAAATGTTGGTTGAAAGTACCAATGGATCTTTTTTATTGTTAAAAAAATTGCTGTTCATGCAATATTACAACATTTTCGTACCGTACGAATTGTTATCAGATATGTCTCAGATATGGGAGTAGAAATAGACGAGTATAAGTGGGAATAGGAGAAGGAGCAGAGAAATACAACAACGAAAAATTACATGCAGACAAAGGGCCACGTGACTTTAACTTAAATGAAGAGATAGGTTAGTAATTGTGCTGCTTCCATACATCTGTGTAACAGTGACCGATTGCGACGTGCGGACCGGTCGAAGTAATAATGAATGACATAATAACACGCAGAAATATTCAAATATTAAGTGGTATTTTGACTAAGAGGCTATCCGAACTTGATATTTGTTGAGTTTTTGACATACTATGTTTGGACAATAAAGCTAAGCCATACTAACTCATCTCGTTATTCGTAGTGATTTCCAAACTCACTGGTGTTGGATCTGCATATGAAATACCCGATGT
>JBAVTY010000018.1:0-3365 GCA_049696495.1 Candidatus Nitrosopolaris sp. | reverse complement strand
AATAATGCTATGTCGTTGGTACTGAGAATCTCTTTCATTTTCTCTCTGATAATCCACCTTATCTTTCGATCAGTCAATTTGGTCACAGAATTACTGCTGTGTGTTAATAATTTCGGGATAGGAGAACGAGGAAGAGAGGTACACTATTTTATTATTCATAAACTCCAGTCAGAATATGGCTTCTTGTAAGATATCTCTTGGTTGTCTTGTTTCCATCTCATTATCAGTTAACTTGTATGGTAAAGAGAATACTGTTGCAGCTAAAACTTCTGGTGCGGTGAGACTACACTTATTCGATGTCTGAATCGCATGCTGAGATGACTCCTGATATCATTGTATTTGTATGGCTCACAATATAGAAAGAATAAAATGCATCACTCTAGACCGTTATATCATGACTGAGAAATTGAGAAACAAAAAAGATGACAAGCCATTAAATGAGATGCCCAGCCTTAAGGATTACAAGAGTAGAGAGGAGTTAGATCTAGTAAAAGATTATTCATGTTAACTGATTTCAGTAGGAATTTTATTTATTGATATTCATATTAGTTTGGCTTTGATAGATCCAGGCAGGGCCAGAGCACATGACACAGCAAGAAGAGAACAAAACTTCCCTCTCCAATTTTTGTTCACTAGCGCCTCGCAACTGGATCTCGTTTCAATTTCGTATGAAATCATATCACATTTATTGCAGGTAAAACCAAATCCCATAATTTATAAATGCGTCTAGAAGTATAAATGATACCGCGGGGGAGAAGCTTTCTTTCCTTGGTTAAGGATATCCTTAATAATCTTTAGAATTTTGTTTCCATGTTCCTTTATCTTTTTGTGATCTTTATAGTTTAGATCCGTAGATGAAATTCCATTTAATGTTTTTTTTGTGGAAGATCTTGCTTATGGTGGAATTTCAGCAGCTCATGGTGTGAGATTCATCAAGCTGAATCTGGTATTGAAATCCGAACTCAATATTTCATGTCTGCAAGACTTTACTGACTTTTTCTGGTATATCTGCATGACTATGAGTCATGGTACAATAGCCAATGAAAGTAATCTTTTCCATGACCTATTTTGAAAGATCTCAGGGCTAGACCCACCGATGTTCACCTTCTTTGAAACCCTCCTTGCCAAATAAAGAGCGAGCGATCCTAATGTGTTCCAAAATGCACTGTTAGGATTTGAACTAAAAGAAGCTAAGGCCCACTTGACAACATGATAAGCCAGAGGGTGATACTCTGAGACATAATTCAATAAGGATTCACTGGAGCTGGTGAGTATATAGTAAAGATGTTCATAAATCTCTTTTTTAGTAGCATAATTTGTGATAAGAATCATGGATCTTCCATTGCGCAGGTTGTCAATAATTGAATCGAGATTGTTCTCTGATTCAATTGTGTTTATGCATCTACCCATGGTAGAAGAGATATGGGAATCACTACCTGCAATTGTGAACATTTTGTTAATTTCTGCAAATTCTTTTGCAATGATGTTTGAAAAGATGTCTATATTGTTGCTGTTGAATGATTCCATCAGATCACACATGTTAGCTTTTCCTCGGATCCCATTTGAAACTGCAAAGGGGTGAGCTGCACATGACACTCCGTTCTGTAATTTTATTTCGTCCAGTGTTTCTCCCAAAGTCATCCCTGGCTTCACAGTCTTATTTATACCGTATGCAAGCACATGACCTCTGTTATCGATTGTAATTTCCTCTGCAGGATAAATCTTGATGTTATAGTATTTTCTATGGTTTTGTTGATAGTCGAGTATTTCATTATAACCTTTCAGTGTATCATGATTAGTAACAAAAAGTACGTTAATCTTTTCTTTTAGTGCACTATCCAACAATTGTTCTATGCTGACACCTGAATCAAAAGGCATTCGATATGACTGGTTCTTGCAATTAGAATAAACATTATGACAATGGAGCTCTGCATTAAGGAAATCAGTCAATTTAAGAGCCCACTCTTTTCATTTTGGACCCGCACTTAAGACAGACAGCTTCTCTGTGCGGTGTTCCACAACTCATACAGTAATATTTTAGTGAAATGCCACCGGTAGCATTGCCAGAAGAAAAAATCCCCGTTCCGGTATCTGCTCCTACACTCATTCTTTTCATGATCGTCTTTCTCCTGTACATATTAAGCAGAATGAAAAATCCCATTATGACAACCAATGATATGGGAAATGGCAATATCATTGAAATCCCCAAGCTTATTGCCAACCATATTCCTAACCACACTAATTGGCGGATAAGTGTGCTCATTTCTTCGTCATTGCCTGTTCTCTTATCCACGCCTGTATAGCTTCTGTTATTGCTTGCTGTATTACACCCCTACGGAGACCTTTCGACTGAGCAACTGTTTTTCTGAATTTTTCGTCTAAACTATCATTAAGTTCAAACGTAAATTTAGCCATAATTGTATATTACCGTATGAATGCTATTAAGGTTTACTGTTATGACTGTTTTATAGTATATCAGGTATCTGTTTTCGTGTATTGGGTCATCTTAACTCGCAGCTTGCAGACTGAATTCGAAATTATGCTACAAAGTATGCTAAAACATAAAATTGCTAGTTTTATAGACACCTATGTATAGCGATATCAATATATATGGCTATGTGTATATAAGAACATGCAGGAACACTTAATTCGGCTCAAAAGACTACCCAGTTATTGGTAAGAATTAATGGAACATTACCGAATATTTCCATCCTAGGAAAAATCTGAAAGGGCTGCAGAAATAAAACGAAATAAGACAATTGCAAATACTTCTTGTTCCGTATTCATCACTGGCAGCAGCACGAATGAAAATTTTCATCTTCTAGTTGATGTGGGTGAAGGTGTTGTTGAAAGCCTAGAAAAAGGTGGAATTGATGTCGCATCTGTTCCATCAAAAATAATATCTGATATTCCAAATGCTGTCCTGATTACAGATTTCCATCATGATCCGTAAAGGATCTTCGTAAGCTTTTCAATAAGGTTATGGTTGGGTCTGATAAGTTCGGTGTATATTGCACCAAGGTTGTTGTGATCAAATTATGAGCAAATTTCCTCAACTGACCGGAAGACGATCAGCTTTTAAGATCATAGAACCAAATATGCCCTTTACAACTGGTCCATTTACGGTAATACCTGTTGTTGCAAATCACGGTGATAATCACTCTCCAAGCTCTGTAATATATATTGTCAAGTATCACGACAAAAAGATCATTATGGGCTGGGACTTCCTCTCCTTACCTAATGTAGACGAGAATTTGTTGTGGAACCCAGATCTTTTGGTCTTAGGCACACATACTTACAACCCACATCCTGAAACAGGGATGATCTCTGTAATTGATGCATACGAACTAGTAAGGAGATGCAAT
>JBAVTY010000017.1:0-6006 GCA_049696495.1 Candidatus Nitrosopolaris sp. | reverse complement strand
ATTCTATTGTTAAGCGCCGTGATACTTGTGATAATATTCAGATTATATAAGCAGCTTCTGTACATCACATTTAATGAGGATCAAGCAAGGGTTAGTGGAATAAATGTAACAAGACTTAACTATCTTTTTATCGTTCTTGCTAGTCTAGCTGTAATTTCATCGCTTCGCTTAGTAGGAGTTCTGTTAATATCTTCATTAATTGTAATTCCAAATATCACTGCGATGACGTTTGGAAAAGGATTTAAGAAAACAGCATTGATATCCATTATGATTGCGGTCTCGTCAGTATTAGGTGGCATAGTAATATCATACATTATGAATTTAGCTCCTGGAGGAACCATCGTCATCTTCTCCATAGCTATCCTTCTTGGTAGTATAGGGGCAAAATCTATACTAAACAAAAATGAGACAAGGTCTTTGACTAAGGTGACATAAGTAGTATGTTAATAATTGCTCAATAATAATTTAATTTAGCATGGTGTGGACTCTATCGATCTTTTGGTTTTATTTGTTTTTGTTGATCTCTAAATATATATTGATAATTACCAGTACGGGGGTATAATCAACTTTATACAATTGACAGAAGCTATTTTAGTATTATGTCATAGTCTAGATCTAATTGATGCTTACTAATTACGCAAGATGTCTAGTAACTACAAATTATTGTGGTGCTTATTAAAAGAAGCATTTATCTATATAAATGTCTTAATAGTAGATAGTATTGTTTTGACGATCGTAAGTGTATCACTCAATAGAAATATCCTTGCCGAAATGGATAAGATTCAAAAATCACTTGGCTTTTCAGGTCGGTCAGAACTGATCAGAGCCGGAATTCGTTCATTATTATCTGAAGAGCGAAAAAGAAATGACATTACTGGATTTATTCATGCTTTATTTCTGGCAATACACAATGAAAGCTCTGACGAACAAGTAACTGAAATGAGACATATTTATGATAAATTGATAAATACACACTTGCATAGCAAGATTGATCGAAATAGATGCCTCGAGATATTTCTTCTCAAGGGGGAAGCAAACGAAATTACGCAGATGGCCAAAAAGTTTCAAGCCAATAAAAATATGGACAATGTACAATTAATTGCGATGTAGTAGTTTCTGTTATATCCGACATATCGCAACTAAATAACTTTGTATAAATGATACTCATCATATATGTCATATAACAGCAAGATGACGGTTTTGAAACATTCATGTAGTGTAAGTCGCTCAAGGCCAAGCGGACTAGTTACAATAAGTACATGAGGAATGAGAAATGAATCAATTAACAAACAGTTGCATAATATTATACAACCAATATTAGATCATAAATTCATTGTCAAGGCGTTTTTTCGATCCAAAAAGGAAAATGATTTCTTCCTCCAAAACTTCTTCAATGGTGAATATGCTTTCTTTTGATTGTCGTGATTTTTTCATTCAATTGGTTGGTGTATGCCGACAATGCGTCATATGCTTTCCTGCTGATAGATACGGCAATTCCATCAATCTCTGCCACTATAAATACTTGCCCCACTGATTTAGTACGTTGTGTCAGATGAGATCTACAAAGATATTTACAGGAATCCCATTTGCTCTCAAACCAATCCTCATTTTTCCTTGACTATATTCAACGTCACCGATGCTATCCTTGAATCCTCTCGATGCAAGGTGTATATGAGATGATTTCAAATTTATTTTGTATAATCCATTACTTTCATTATAACTCCCAGATATAAATTGGAGATGACCTCCATTTGTTAAGTCAAATAATTCCCTACAAACTGGATGCATAATATTCCATGCCTCTTCCTGAGTCAAACCGTTATTCACCATCTCATGTTTATACTATCCTTTGACATTAGTAAATTTTTCCTTCATGACTCATCGGTGATATCAAATATGTAAATGAATATGAAAGAACTTAAGTTAACTGGAATCTATTTACTATTACCTAGCTAATATCAAATATGATAGTACGAAAGAATTCAGAGACTAACTGTTGTTGTCGTTCTAGTCCATCTCAGAATCAGCTTCGATGTTGATGTCCACACGTATAGGCAAATCTAATTGATAATTTAGATAGTTTACAACTTACTAATCTTCACTTTATACATTGCTGGTTCAAATATGCTCTGCCATCGCGTGGTCTAAAGCTAGAATGACTTCCCGGGAATGTTCTTACTAGTTTTGTTACATACATTTTCGTGACCGTAAGTATGTTGCGCTCTGGCCGATAATCGTATGACCAGATTCTCATTCTTGTTTGGTGGCAGTTTTTCCCTTTCTTACCATAATAAATCGAGATTTGCTTTTCGATTCCTTCAAATCTTCGCCAGCAAGGATAAATTTAGATTGGATGTGATAAGATTAGTGTAATGAAAAAAATTTATTAATCCACTTCTTTGCGATATCAAAATTTGGTTCAGCCTCCACAATAACATTAGTATATTCATATTTAATGCTGATAGTCTTTAACGTACTATGATATAAACTAAATTTCTTTCCATCTGGCGTGATTATAATCTTGTCAAGTATTATTAGGCCTTCATTGAGAAGCCATTTTATTTTTCTAAAACCAGTAGAATGTGTTATATTAGTTTCTTTTAAAATTTCGTTAACAGACTTTGATTTGTTCGTTGCTGAATCTAATATTTTCATCATTTCATTATCGCCTAATGCGATAAGAACTACTCTTATTTCATGGCATTTAACTATCGGACAGAGGGGCGTTGGTTGATGACTATTCATCGTTAATAGGTACTCAAAATTGTTGGTATATTCGGGGTGTCCACACTAATGATCAAAGATGATCATATGTAGTACAATGTGTCACATCATCAAGTGTTAGTAGAAGTAGATGTCTATAGGAAAATAATAATAATAAATGGCTAGGCATCGTCGGGACACAGAGAATATGGATTTGTATACGATTAAAGCAATAAATGAAGATAACGACACTCATGTAAATGACAAAGACGACAAACTGCGGTTAAGAATAGTGAAATTGCGGACCAAGTAGAACCATGTCATGTCATTTTGTCATTTTCACTTCCTAACTGAATTTCATGGACATAATTGTTCATACTTATATTGGTAGCATGAAACGGGTGATGATACCTGATTCAATCAAAGGGATTCGAGAAAAAAGTACATGCAGAATAACAAAACAATAATCCTTGATAATATTTCACACGGATATAGTTAAGGTAGAAGAAATGTAAAGACTACTGAACTCTTACTTAAATGAATTTTAGGTGTTATTCCCAAAATATTCTTGAATATTCCGCTGGAGATGGACTCCTTTAACCAATAAGACCACTTCTCACCAAATTTATGATGAATCGTGATTGTGTAATTTCGCTCCTGTTCTATTTGAAGTTCATAGTTAAACATGCCAGCATATCGAGCTAAAAAAGAAAGATGCAAAAGACATGCCTCTACATCTAATTTCTTATAACGAAACACGATATAATCCTTCGGAACGGATGCGGCAAATTCTTCAGCCGCCACTTTTAGTTTGTCGGCTTCAGTCGCTTCAATAATGGCTTTTAAAGCTTCATTGGGCAAAGAAACACGTCCGAATTTTTGGGAGTACCGATCCCATTCAGCGTATCTTACAAGTATTGAAGAAATAAGCGCATTTTCACTAACACCATGTTCCTTAGCATCTCTATCCAGAGCATCATCTAATTCCTTATCTATCCGAATCGTTCTTAGTAGTGTCTTTTTCTTTTCCTTTCTATCTGCATTCAATAGTTGATAAACCTTGATCCTGAATATACTCTTTAAAGTTTTTGAGATTTTAACTAATTTTACGGCCGTGCAGGACATTCAAATTTGAATTAAACATGCTTTGCAGCTCGTTTAAATTAGTTGACTGATAGAAATACATCCCAAAATGACCTCTGCCGACAAGTAACGTTACTGCACGGAGACGATAACTTTCTCATCCGGTTGCAATGCGCGCTCATCGCAGCATTAGCAGCAGATCTAAGTAATAGCTAGTATTTATAAGCAAATACAGGTGCGAACGAAGGACCGTATGGCTACCTTGGTTGCGCTGTAAACATTTGACCCTTTGAATACTTTGTATGCGCCGGCCGAAGCATTTAGTATAATCGAACCGCCGTCCTGAAACAGTGGAAGCGTTTTTTGTACGTGAATAGTGACCCTTTCACGTTGACACTGCTTCGGTGATTGTACCCAATGGAGCGAATTCCAATAAGGGTGCATTGGCAAAGAGGACATCGATTCGACCTTTCTGATGCTTCACCGTCGCGTACAACTGATCAAGATCTGCGACGGTGACGTTTTTGCCGATCTGCTTGACAGCTGCATCGAGTTCGCTTTGGTGGTGATCGTTGATAAATACATACGCGTCCTCTGCGACGAACCGCTGTGCCGTGACGAGGCCTATGCCACTGTTCCCACCGGTGATGACTGCAATTTTTCCGTCAAGTTTTTTCATGATTTTTGCTTTTCTTGGAAGTATTTAGGTTTTTAATGACACTGTTATTATTTAGCCTGCAGAATCAAGGAGAAAAAGACATGATCAATAGATTCATACAGTTTGTAGTACAAGTATGGTACAAAACGTTCTAGTTCCGTGTTATTGATCGTCTCTGTGTTTCTGTCTACATTCCATAAATACTATTTGGTAAAGTGTGGGAATAATCCCTAGGTATATATTCAATATTTTTCCCAAAGAAGTTTCGACACGAATAGATATGAATACTCTTCCTTTTACTCTCGGTCCGAGAAATCGAAGGAAAAGTATCCGGAAGTCTTGTCCTTTTCCCCTTCTGGTAAATGGTAAAAATATATTGAGGCGTGTTTTTACACAATAGTTTGAAGGCAATATTGCTCGCAGGGGGTCATGGTACTAGGGCAAAACCTTTCACTGACTATTTTCCTAAGGCAATGATTCCAATTGGTGGGAGGCCCGTAATAGATCATGTTGTGAGATATCTGGCTAAGTTTTCTCAGATTAGTGATTTAATCATTTTGTGTGAATTTGATAATATGGGTAAACAGATAATTAATTATTTTGAGGGGAAAGAAGCCGTCATAGGGAAACCTTTAACATTTGTTGAAGACAAAAAGCAGGGGACAGGTGGTGCTCTGCTGAAAATTGAAAGAGAAGTGAGAGCAGATGAACACTTTTTAGTATGGTTTGTTGACAACTTGTGCGCCATAAGCATAGATGATTTGATGCGGGAATATAATGGTGCATATAAAATGACAAATGGAGGAATTACAGGGCTAATGGTGGTTCGAAAACAAAGGTTAGAAGAAACAGGTCGGGTTATTTTGGATAATGCAGATCATTCTCTGCAAATTAAAAATAATAATAACAACAAGAAAACGTTCCTGATCAAACAATTTATTGAAAAGGGTGTGGTAAAACTTGAGCAGCCAGAAGCAATTGGTATATATCTGTTTAACAACAACATTTTTGAATATCTACACCGCACATCAGAGAACATGCAAGGAGGAATCTTCAATTTATCTCATGATTTATTGGAACGCATTAGTACTATTGACGGCGAACTTTATTCGTATATCCTCGATGAGGATAAAGAATGGCTGGATCTAGAGTCGCCATCATATGCAGATAGGCATAAAGATATTGTAGAGAAGATACTGTTGCAGATGGATATGGCCGCTATACAGCACTCATAGTTCCTGTATGGCTTGTACTCAAACAAGTAGCAGATAAAATTTTCAACATGGAAGACATCTTGCATAATTAACAATAGGGATTGGTATATTTAGAGAAAGCATCGTTAATTGCGAAGGTGAATTAACGCTAAAAATGACAGTCCCACTACTTTTTTTTGATCCAAAATGCGTGTTTATAAAGAGTTGAGAACACTTATTTAGTTGTAGTATCCCGAAATTATTAACGCTTCGTCTCATGTTTCTATTTCCCATTCAATCACCTTAATTTATTAATAGCAACTGGTAGTTGCTTCCTCCTTCTGTCTATCTTTTTGTAAAATGCTTGGA
>JBAVTY010000016.1:0-2685 GCA_049696495.1 Candidatus Nitrosopolaris sp. | reverse complement strand
GATCCAAAGTCAGAGGGAATTTCAAGAGGTGTATTGTTTAGTATAACTATATAAGGTATGCCTGCCTTATCAGCTGCTTCAATTCCTAACGGGAAATTTTCAACAACTATTGCTTCCGAAGGCGTCAAATTCATTTTTTGCAATGCTGTTTGAAATGGTGCAGCGCATCACCGCTGATCACGAAATCAAAGTTATTTCATCCAATATTTTTTTCAAGTACAGTTTCAATTTCCTCTTTGGAAGAGCCACTGACAACTGCCTTAAGACAACGACAACTTTTCAACTCATTAATCAATTCCCTTGCTCCTTCAATCGGTTTAGAACTTTGGATTTCTTTGAATATTTCCTTCTTTCTTTTACCAACCCTTTCTGCTGTATTATCATCTACATTCTCATCAATCTTTTCTCTTTTGAATATCTCTTTTACCAATTTGGAGCCAGGAAGACCTTCAAGTAGATAAACTAACTTCTTGTTAATGTCACGTTTAGTTTCTTCCTTGATAGCAAGTCTTCGCATGAAATGGCATCGCATCGATGAGAACTCCATCCATATCGAAAATTATCCCCTTATTCTTAAGAGATATAACATAAAAAAAGGATATTAATAAGATGCTTCCGTTCACTACGATAATCGAAAAAAGTGTCACGATGTTAGGTTATTCTATTTGCTATTTCTTTCCAGGAGTGCTAGAATTAATATTTCGCGCTTACAGGTTATCTGATGTGATGATGCTGATATTGCCTCTCAATTTACAAGATAGTATTGACATTTATATTCAAGTTATTGATTAATCCATGCTTCTCATTTATTCCTATGAGAAGTGTAATAAAGTATGTGTATAACAATTAAGGAAGAGAACATGACCAAGCCAGAAGTGGCAAAAAAAATGAACGAAGTTCAAAGGTATTAACCATTAGACTAGAAACTAGGATGGCTTTGAAGGAGTAGATAGAGAAATGCAATCAACGAAAACCAAAATAGAATCGTATCCCGCACCGACCCAACTTGCTACCGAGACCGATCTTTTTCCACAGGAGGCTAAAGCTATAACGGAGGCAATGAATCCACTTATTGCAGATGCTTTCGCGCTTTACGTCAAAACAAAAAACTTTCACTGGCATCTATACGGTTCCCATTTCAGGGAGTATCACCTGCTGTTAGATGAGTAGGCAGATGCAATATTCGAGTCAATTGACATAATGGCCGAACGCGTGCGAAGAGTGGGAGGGACGACCATACGAAGCATCAGTCACATAGGACAGCTCCAGACCATAGAAGACGAGAACAGCGACGTCGTGCAGGCAGGAGAGATGGTTCGGATCTTGATGAAAGATAATGGCCACATAGCGAAGATGATACGCGCTGCAATAACGGTATGCGAAGATAACCGGGACACCGCAACTAGTAACCAGCTGGAAGACATCCTGGACAAGACAGAGCGCCAAAAATGGTTCCTTTACGAAGTGGCGCAGGGATCAAAGAATACCGAATAATTCAATTGGTGAATGGCCATACTATTGGAGCAGCCACCATTTTTTCCTTAAGCGTGACGCTCACATGAGATCTCCCAAATATCCCTTAATATTACGTTAATACGAATGCAGTATAATAAGGCAAGGTGTTAACTGACATTTTAGATTCCTAACATCTAAAGTCATTCAAACTTCAGATGCAATATTGTAGTATATTGAAAATTATGTTGCAGGTATTTTGCTGGCAAGCCCCTGATATCGAGAATAAATAGTTCAATCTCCAAGTCACAACCAGAGATGACTACTGTAAATCAAGGCGTATCAGTTAGTTGCGATGAACAAACACCGTATACAGACATCCCTTCAGAAATCACCGGAAAATAGATCAGATAAACGAATTGAATCAGATTTAAAAGAGTGCTCGAATTGCAGTGATCTGCCCGTACACAATCAAGAGCTGGAGGAAGGTCTTCGCAAGGCAATATCCTCGCTTGGTATTCTTACAAATCCCCTACTTTTATGCATCTTTGTCAGGTTTAGAACATAGCTTAATCAGTCTCGATCATAGACTTTGTCTCGCCGGTTACAGATGTTGGATGGCCGGAGAATTCAGCATGCAGATTGGCAATTGAGCTAGTCTCAAAAGTTAGATGGCATCTATAGCATATCCATCTTTGCGTGGAGATAATTTCTTTCTTTGCATCTCTGTTAATTGCATGATTAAACGGTAACCATAAATATGAAACGATGTTTTTTATTATCGTTATCAGACATACTACATTACGCAACACAATAATTAAACAGTACCATCTTCAAGCTCCATTAGTCCGCAATATTTTACTACTTGTTGCCCGTCGTAGTAATGCATACTGGCAATAAATCATAAAAATAGTAGGATTCATTATTGCATAGACACATTTGGCATCGCGGGACGTTAAATTCAATAAAGACGTATTCACCTTTTTTTTTCTAGTTCATCTACATTGGAATACCGGTCTTTTGCTCTATTGAACTTGTTGTAGTTCATTCGTCGAATATACGACTGCATATAAATAATATAAAGTCCAATAATAAGGCAGAAGAAATGTTTCATACATCAGTGAAATCAAAGACACCTGTGACATTTGGCACTATGGCCATTGCAGCAGTCATGTTATTATTTGCCTCAGGCCCTATAATTGGTAACGAAAAAGCGCTGGCAGCCAATTTGGC
>JBAVTY010000015.1:0-2338 GCA_049696495.1 Candidatus Nitrosopolaris sp. | reverse complement strand
ACCTAGAAGAACAATACAAAACGCAGTTGAAGAGCTCAAAAGTCAAGGATTGATAGTTGAAAGGAATAGTCTTGAGGATGCACGGAAGAAGGTATATACTCCCATTCATTCAGACTGGTTATAACATGATAGTTAGAATTAAGAGATAAGATAGAAATCATAACAATAAAGATACAACATGTTCATATAATCTGTTAACACGGCATGTTCTCTATGCGACTTATGAATAATAGGTTTTTCATAGTGAAACACTAGCTGGAAAGTGGACCTAAAAACTTTGAGCTGCAATCTTTTTGGCTTTGTAGGATAGTCTTACTCATTAAATAAGCAAATACTCCGACGCGTCGAACCAACCTCCTAAGTTGAGTAACTGAATTGACTCTGATGGAATAGAATATCATTGGTTATTCATGTTAGTTGTCTTTATGAGAAACACACCGCAGAAGGCTAAGGACGGGTGTATATTTGCATAGCCAAACTCCTGTTCGACCATTTGTCCAGCCTTCCGCCAGGAATGGTGAGAATTAAGTTAATGTACAAATGGACTACATTTTAGTGCTTTTATATACGCAATTCGCGACGACTAGATGTAAATTTATCATGAAATTTGCTTTCAACATAATTGAATATGCCTGAACGTTAGATCATTGGACCTACTAGTAGGCAAATATGTTTGTAAACCGAAGATTAGTGAATTTAGTATAGTGTAGCACAAACAAAAAAATAAGATAGAAATTATTTTCTTCTTATCTTGTCATATTACGACATTCTGCAGCACACTTTCTACATGCATCAGCGCATTGTTTGCATTCTTCAATAGAGGAAAACTTTTCACACTCGTTGGCACATGCATCACATACTTCTGCACATACGTTGCAGCACTGCTTTGCATATTCGCTTCCTCTTGACATCAAGCACATGGCAGTACAACACATATCTGCGCAGTCGCGAGCCATCATAATGCATCTTGTCATGGTTCCGACTTTCTGATCGCTAAGACACGCAGTACAACATGCTTCACAGGTTTCACAACACACACAGCATGCATCAATGCAGGTTTGATATTTTGGATTTTGTAGAGTAACTTTAGTATTCATTGCAGGTATATTCAATATCTGAATATATAAAAGTATGCAACATATACGCAATATATGACATATTTGCATATAAAATGTAAGAAGTGTGGTCTTATTACCAAATATATGTAATGCAATATTGACGTATAAATGACGACCGATAGTGGTACATGTTTTCAATCTAGATAGTCTGGTTCGAAATAACGCAATTATCTAAAAACACTACAATAGTAAACTATGACTTATTTCATTATGTGAATACCAAGCAGCCGCCGACATCAAATGTACAACGACAAGTCTTATGTTTTCATCGGAGATGCAAAATATACCCAAATCAGAGTTGAGTAGGTGGACCTAATCTAGATCCATCTTTCCATTCTATAATGTCTAATATACAGAATCTTGATTTTCTAATTCTTTGGCCAAGTTCGGATCCATATCAGTATAATATCTTACTACTCCCATCTTTAGTACTTTAAGTGATAATAGCGCACATTTGACCCTTGCCGGACCAAGATTTGTTAGTCCCATATTTTCAAAAATATCACCTTTAGACAAATTCATGACAGAAATCATCGGTTTATTTATCACCATCTCTGTAAGCTATGAAGCACTTGACTGATGGCACATCCCCTTCCTTCAAATTTTATGTCTTTGATCATATTAGCTTCTACTTTCAAATGAATCTCAATCTCGTCACCACAAAGAGGATTACTATCCTGTACACTTACATCATGATTAGATATCCTCCCCTTATTTCTAGGATTTCTATAATGATCAAGGATAGTTTCTCGATAGATATCGCTGTTACTCATATCTCCACGAATGTTTCTCCGTCATGTTGTAACTATTGTTCATTAAACGATCATTGAAATTACCTACGTCACATATATTTAATCTCAAATATGTCATTAAAACAGGTTTTATGCAAAATTGGCACTATTCGACGAAATAGCTACGTTAACGATACATTATCAACAATCAGTAGGTTATAATGGTAGTAAGCATGATAATTATATACATAAGGACGCGAAATGGTCATTGCGACTCGAGCTTGCGGCTAAATAATAGATGGGATTTTTCATCTAAATTCCAAAATAACTCCGCGGGTTGCGGTATATTCAAAACGATAATATTCACCATTAGATAATGGTAATAGTTCAATTGCGGTATGATTGCATGTAGGGCACGCCTTGTAAGGTAATACGTCCGTATCACCCATTATATCGATATAGGAAGCACACCAAAAACATTTTTGGCAT
>JBAVTY010000014.1:0-6580 GCA_049696495.1 Candidatus Nitrosopolaris sp. | reverse complement strand
TATATCCATAATCTCTCTAATAATTTTAGCAGTTCCTGTTAAGCATCCGATATATACAGAGAAGAGTAATATCATTTTGAGAGTTATGAATCGAATAATAATTTCAACCTTGAATTCGACCATGACGTTTAGCACTTTGGCCGCGGTATTAGCATTATTCGTAGTCACTGGGCATCAACAAGCATTCGCATATGGCTATCCATACGACGGCGGCTACGGTGGCTATCCATACGACGGCGGCTACGGTGGCTATCCATACGACGGCGGCAACGGGGACCCTCCATACGATTACGGTAGCAGTCCCTACGACTTCTGTAGCTACGCCGATTACAAAAGTAACGTTTACTGCAGCGACTTCTAGCCTTAGGCTACTAGGCTAGAACTACTGAACATCAAAGGGAGTTATCCTGATGCAATGGTGGACATTTACCAGGTATCTTTCAAAGACCTTATACAATGATGGGCGCAGGCCGTCAGATATCAGCAGCAGAAGACTAAGCATAATGATAATCGCCTCGTCAGAGGGGACAATTACCTTATCCTTTGTTGTGCAACAGTTAATGGCTTCCTGACAGAAGTGTAACCCATGTTGGTAAGCTATAATGTCACCTATGTGTGGACGTACAACAGTTAGACAAAGAATCAGGAATATGGTCATAGCGTAAAACCGGAATTTCTCATCTGCGGCTTTCTCATCTGCTGTGGCCATATACCTTTCTCACCAGATGAAATTTGGTTCAATCACTTCTCCTCCTAGACTTTCGAACGGTGGCCACTTTACGACCCCCTATCGTCTCCATTCTCCATTCCAGATAATCATCGTCATATCGAAGATTGAGTCCCTCGATTATCTTTCTGGTACGATGGTCTTGGAAGAATTTGACGAGCTACTAACTCTCATGAGGTGGGATATGTTCTTCCCTGGCTCTATCTGCTTATATCGTGACGTGCCATGTATTGGCATCTCGATCTATAGCTGTTCAGGAATATTCTCTTATCGATTCCACTAGTCCTGATATGTCAGGTATTGGACCAGATATGACAGGTTGTGGTATGATGACACCAGGAAGTTCGCAGCTACTACAATTGCTATATACTATGCCGTAGTGCCCTTGATTATACAATGTCATTACGGCACATGGTAACGCAGTCTTCTTAAGAGACACCTCAATGCGGTGACCATGTGTTTCCTCACATCGCGCGAATTGCTTTATACCATGTTGTCGTAGTGTCCGCTGAGTCAAAGCAATACGATGGTCACAGATAAACAACTATACAACCCTGCTGTGGCTATGTATCTCATCCTTCTACAGAGGAATTCTCTATTTTGCCTAAATACACAATACAGGGATTCGTGTCAAATTTGTTACACACACCTCCGGGCCCGGGTAGTTTTACTTTGATTAATTTCAGTCGCTGGCTCTAGGACGATAACAGTTAGTAAGGCATGTCGATAGGCCACGAGGTAGAATTGGAAGTTATATGAGCTAACACATAAGCATTTATTTTGGTAAATTGCTTATATATAAGCTCACATTTGAAAGTCTCAGATAGAACATCTGGTGTAGAATATGTTATTCGCGATATAATTTCATATGCAAGGAAATATGAAAGTACTGGAAAAAAGATAATATATTTGAACATCGGAGATCCCGTAAAGTACGATTTTCATACACCTCCCCATATCAAGACTGCCTTAATAGACGCTGTAATGAAAGACGAAAACTATTATGCCGAGTCAGAAGGAGTTCCAGAATTAAGGAAAGCTATAGTAGAGAAAGAATCAAAAAAGGGATTCTCAGTTGGTGACTCAGACGTCTTAGTTACGAATGGGGTTTCTGAGGGTCTTGATATGTCTTTGGCATCAATAGTTGACTCTGGTACAGAGGTGCTGATGCCTGGGCCTTATTATCCGCCTTATGCATCGTACGTGAAATTTTACGGGGGAAAACCCATCGAATTTAAGTTATACGAAGACGGTCGACCTGATACGGAGGATGTGGTATCCAAAATCAACTCAAAGTCGCGTGCTATCTGTGTTATCAGCCCCAATAACCCTACTGGTGAGGTTTTTGATCGTAAAGGTCTACAACAAATTGTAGATATTGCAGCCGAACATAACCTATATGTTATTTGTGATGAGACCTACGATAGTATTGTCTTTGGTGAACAGTTCACCGGCATAGGAAGAGTAGCGAGAGACGCTCCGATCATTTTACTCAATGGTTTTTCAAAAGGATACTTGATGACAGGTTGGCGCTGTGGCTACATATGCCTAAACAGCGATTCAAGAAAGCTTGATAGCTTACGAGAAAATATACCCAAGCTAGCACGAGTACGCATATCGGCTAACCTGCCTGTCCAGATGGCTGCTATCCAAGCATTGCGCGGCCCTCAAGATCACATAAAAGAAATGGTTCATAAGTTATGCAAACGAAGAGACTATATCGTAAAGCGACTGAACGCGATAGATGGAATCTCCTGTAAATTGCCCCGAGGCGCATTCTACGTATTTCCAAAAATTGAGTTAGATCATCGTTGGAAGGACGATCAGGAATTTGTGCTCGATCTCCTTAACTCTACGGGAGTCTTAACCGTACAAGGATCCGGATTTGGGAGACAATTTGGAGCAGGTCACTTCAGAATTGTATATTTACCTAACGAGACTGTGCTTGAGGAGGCAATGGACAAGCTAGAGAGCTTTATTTCCAGTTCAAGCAAATAATTAAAAGTAGTTGGCACATATGTACCATCAGCTGCATTTGCCGTCCATTCCAAAACCCGCTTGGCAGAAGAGAGATTCTGGTCTGACTATTAGAATGATCTTTAGTTTTGCAATTCTTACGCTGTTGTATCTTATTTTCTTAAGTGTACTTGCATATCTGGGAATTGGATTTATTCCCATAATAATAATTGCTTCAGCAATGATCTTGGCGCAATGGTATTTCTCTGACAAGATAGTTTTGTGGAGTTCGGGGGCCAAGGTGGTTTCAAGAGAGCAATACCCTCAGTTACACGATTTAGTCGAAAGAATTGTTGCAAGAAACAACCTATCCAAGCCGCGAATAGCTGTAATAGATAAAAATATGCCAAATGCCTTTGCGACAGGCAGAGGACAGAAAAGTTCAGTCGTCGCTATCACCACTGGATTACTAAATATTTTGGACATGGAAGAACTTGAAGGAGTAGTTGCCCATGAATTAACTCATATAAGAAACCGTGATGCCCTTGTTCTGACACTTGCAAGTCTCTTCTCAACTGTGGCCTGGTATCTCATGCAATTCGGATTCTACGGCGGGCTGTACGGCGGAGGGGGATATGGGAACGACGGCAGGGACCGAAATAGTGGCGGTTTTATGCTAATCATATTATTGGTTGCAATGCTAACGTGGGTTATCAGCTTTCTCATTATAAGAGCGATATCACGGTACAGAGAGTTTGCCGCAGACAGGGGATCTGCACAAATGACAGGAAAGCCTGTCAAATTGGCCAACGCATTGATGAAGATTAGCGGTACTATGAGACGAATCCCAACTAAAGACTTGAGAGAAGTTGAGGGTCTTAATGCGTTCTTTATCGTGCCTGCACTATCTGGAAGTACAATCGGAAATCTCTTCTCTACTCATCCCCCTGTAGAAAAGAGAGTGCAAAAGCTCATGGAGATGGAGGCTTCTATGAGTTGAATTTTTTTAGAAGATTTAAGAAGAATGCTTTCAAGGCAAATTCTGACGCCATTTTTTCACTATCTTCTGCGTATATCACGTTAGAAATTAAACTTGGCTTGAAAAACACTGGCAGGTGCGCGGTGAGCATAAAGGCGGTTGACGGTATGCATTTTTCAGTTATGAGAGAAGATATCCAACGCTTTCTTGATGCGAGTAAAACAGACTTTAATCTGAGCTATCGGACAGTCATCGATTCTTATGGCTATCTTTGGGTAATTATTGAAGGAAAACATGTGGAAGATATTCTAGCAGGAATAACTGCTGTCGGGGATACGGTTGACGAAAAAGGATTTTCAGATAAGCTACTGGCGGCTATATTTGAATTCAGTAGCAACATAGAAAATAATAATAGCATCCAGTATTTGATTTACAATTACAAGCGCAATAATTTTTACCCCTTCATACCAACGGGTCAAAAAAATCGAGACACCGAGCAGGAGATGAAGATATTATCAGCCGTAGAACAAGAGATGCCCTTTGAAAAAGATATGACTTTCTGGTATCCTATGTGGGATTTGCCTCTATAGACTTCAGCGGTTGAAGAGCTGACAACTGAAAAATCAGCTCTTGGCAAGATGATATCGGATCCTTGGGATAACGTAGGTTCTCAGTTATTCACGATTTCTCTGCCATTCATTTGGAGAATGTTTTGGTATCGACCGTGAACTGACCTTGTCATATTATTCTTACTATATTCGCTTTTCATCCTTGTCTTACTGCTATGGGTAAGTTAGATTTTCGTCTTTTTTTGGCAGTTAATCGTAGTATTCTACCATTAACCTGTACTATAGACTATATCTGAATCTACGTCTTTCATGTTCATCCGGCGGGCCGTAATCTTCTCTCTTTCTAAAATAACCCCAATAAAGGAGCACGCCTCCCCCTATTAGCATAGCTACGACGAATTTCTCGTTGGTTATCTGTGAATTTGTGTAATTATCAAGATAAAAGCCGAACGACAAGTTGGTCGTAACGACATATAGATTTCTAAGTGCGATAATAACTGCCATGACAATAAAGAGTATTCCCATTGCCGACATCCAGTTTTTTCCACGTCTACCTTGTTCTTCCCCCGCTCTAAACTTCATGATTTACACTATTCGGATCCCTGGGTTCTTGATCTTATTTCTACTGGCTGAATTTAGTAGCATTGGGGTTAGAATTTCTGCTTGATATGTGATGGATAGTGGCCCTAGATATAGAGCACGCAATCCGGCAATTTCAGAAATCAAATTATTGACTGTTGCTACAATATTGCGGTCGTCTCCGCACACGAAGGTGTCTGAATCGAGGCTCTCACTTAGATTTTTGAGCCTGGCTTCAGAGATTGTATGAAATGCAGATACGACACGAGATCTGTGGGGTATATTGTCTGCAACCATCTCAGCAGCAGGTTTCTTTGCTTCTTCTAATGGAATGTAAACAAATCCTGTTGCAGTCTTTGCCATGGGAACTATGGGGCTAATAACAATACAGTCATCACTGAGTTGTTTTGATAGCTGTGTGCACATTTCTGCAATGTGTTGGTAATGAATTGAGAGTAAAAGAATGTCAGAGGATTTTGTTACTCTTAAATTTTCATCACCGGTAATGCTACCTGTCATACGATTCCCATAGGACTCTTTAGCAATTTTCGCATAAATTTTTGCTGCTTCTGTTGCCTTTTGAGCTTCTCTAGAACCTACAATAACATCATGCCTAAAGGACCATCTCAAAGCAAAACCTTCACCCATACCTCCAGTTCCACCTATTAGTCCTATCTTCATCCTAGATGGTTCACCAAACGTTTGGTTATTAAAGTTATTAAAAAACTCATCTGTCTCTATAGATTTCTAGAGGGTTTCAGTTTCAGTAGATTGCAGCGAAAATTAATATTATAATTCGCTTTTGATTTGACTGGATTACTTGCCGCTGGTCATTTTCATGCGTCATGGACAAGCAGAAAACAATGTTAACAAAATCCTAGTAGGGCGACACATCGAGTCGCACCTGACTGCCTACGGAAGACAACAAGTAGAAGACACGGCGAGATATCTTCAAAACGTTCCGATAGAAAAAGTATATGTCAGCCCTGTAACTCGGACTGTAGAAACTGCAAAAATTGTGAGCAAGATATTAGGAATAAGTTACGAAATCGATGAACGATTATACGAGATAGATCTTGGGAAGCTGGTGGGTATGAATTACGAGGACATTATCCACAAGTATGGGAATTTGTTTCTCAAATTTTATGCAGAAAGCGACAACGTGCTTTCGAATTATGGTGTGGAGAGTTTTACGGCCGTGAAGCGAAGAATAAAGGATTTGATGGATGAAATCACAGAAAAAGAACACGATAAGAATGTGCTAATGATCACGCATCTGGATCCTATCAAAGCTGCGATCTCTGCTCTGCTTGACTTGAAACCGGAGGCTCTGTTTCATTGGCATATACGCAATGCTGCGCTAACAATTCTAAAGCATGAAAGCAGAATTTATTCTCTGTCCGGAGTTAACGTGATGAGCATGCACAGGTACCTTAATGAATAGTCTAGTAGCGGGGTTCTCTCGTCTTCATCGAATATAGTATCTCGTGGAAAAGCTCGATGCTGAACTGGATATCAATCATACATCTGTTCTTGGATCAATGAGTCTAAATCAAGTAGCTACTCGAATTTCTAAATTGCTGTATTCCTGCCGCCCTCGCCGTACAAGTCTCGTCTGCGTAAAATAAACCAGATACCGGCTATCGGGGTTGTTGCCTAATTCGATATCGCATATCGTGTCACCTTTAGTCCCAGTTTGTTTGCACATTGCAATCTGTTAAGCACTTCTATGTTCCAGCCTATTGATTTAATTAATCCAAATCTTTTCTG
>JBAVTY010000013.1:0-11146 GCA_049696495.1 Candidatus Nitrosopolaris sp. | reverse complement strand
CGGAACATACTCAGATAATATTCTTGAACCTGCAGTGCATCTAATACCTTTTGCATAAATAATATCTTTTATTGAAAAAGGAATGCCATGCAAAGGCCCTCGATAGTTCCCATGACTAATGTCCTTTTCAGCTATTCGTGCAATGTTATATGCATATCTCTCATCGATAACAGTTATAAATGCGTTAAGTGAAGGGTTAAATTGCCTAATTCTATCAAAGCAACACTCGATCAGATCTACAGGTGATATTTCATTAGTTTTTATTTTCTCTGAAAATTGTTTAACAGAGAATGAACAAAATTGTAATCCTTTCACCATAGATATTACGGTACTTTAGTGTTTGGACTTTTAAATTTTCATGCCAAAATAATAGTGTCCAAAGTTATAGTCATTTGAATAGCTTCTCACATTTAATATAGTTGCACTCCCCTTGTGTTTTATATGTGCGGCAACAAATACTAGCAGAAAATGTTCCTTACGTATTCGTTAGTGCTTGTGTAAACTAGCCTGATATGAAGTCTTGTCGACATTATATTATCGGACTGTTACTAGTGCCCTTGGCATTATGCTATATTGTTACCTTTAATAGGTAAAAGATTGCTTACCAAGGTAGAAAATGAACACTCATACTTTAATCATTGGGGATTCATCCTACATGCCAGAGATTAAATCAGAATCGATTCACTTGGTAGTTACTTCTCCACCATATTGGAATATTAAAAAGTATGGAGAAGAGGGAATGGGTCCCAATCAAGCATATGCAAAGTATTTGGATGAGATCAAACGTGTTCTTAAAGAGATCAGGCGAGTGATAGCACCAGGTAGATTTGTTGCAATCAATGTTGGAACAGCAGTATCAAATAACGGAATGAAATCGATTAATGCTGACATTATGAGAATTATGGAAGATTTTAATTTTACTTTTAAGAAGGAAATTATTTGGATTAAGCCAAAAGGTACACAGGGATTATGGCAGCGGGGAGTCACAAAATTCCTGAAAAATGAGCCATATCCGTGTTTCTTTAGTTTGAATATAATGCATGAATATATCCTGATATTTCAAAACGAAGGCCAGATCCAGATACCTATTAAGAATGAACACAGGTTAGGAGAAGACTTTATTAAGAAAGTTTCGTGGAGTGTTTGGGAGATTGGAGTGTCAAATACTAAGGGACATCCTGCTCCCTTTCCTGATGAAATACCATATAGATTGATACAATTATACACTGTTCAAGGAGAAACGGTTCTAGATCCTTTTGGCGGTAGTGGAACAACAATGAAAGTCGCTAAAAATTTGAAACGAACTTCAGTTGTTTATGAAATCAATGCTGCATACATCGAGCTAATCAAACAGAATGTAGGGTGGAATTCCGCAGTTGATTTAGATACAAGTTATGAAATTAAGATCAGAAAACCAATCACAAACTGAATTAGCAAAAATCAAGCATCTGTGTGCTTTAGATTGGGAATTAGTAACCGCCGACACTGACTATTATACACATGGGTATCATCCATACTCTGCAAAATATATTCCTCAAATTCCAAATAGACTAATATCCGCGTTTAGTAAAAAGGACGATCTTATTCTAGATAATTTTGTAGGAAGCGGAACTACCTTGGTAGAATCAAAAATATTGGGCAGAAATGCAATTGGTGTCGACATTAATCCACTAGCTTGTTTAATATCGAAAGTCAAAACGACAGTAATAAAAGAACCCACAATAGCAGAAATATCTTATTTTTTGAGGAATCTACGAGGAAATATGTTTCACGAACGTGCTAAAATCGAGTGCTCTAATCCTAACGAGAAAATGCGCTGTGTGTATGGCTCTGCTATCGAGAAATTGCATCCTAATATATCAAGATGGTATCATGTGAATGTAATTTATGATCTTCTCGAAATAAAAACTAAAATTGATGCAGTAAGAAATACTGAAGTTAAGGATTTTCTACTAGTGGCATTTTCTTCACTCTTGCGAACGGCTTCTAATGCAACAAGTGGATTTGGGAATCTAATGATCAACAAAAACGCTCCTCCTAAGAACAGAATAATTGAAAAATTTTTACTTGCGGTCAGGAACATGCTTTGTAGTTTGGCTCAATTCAGTACGGTAGCGACCAAATCTCAAGTAACAATATTTAAACATGATAGCAGGAAGGTCGAATTTATTAACGATGAAACAATAGATTTTATCTGCACTCATCCTCCGTATATGTCAGCTGTTCCGTACGCAGAATATCAAAAATTATCACTTTGGTGGCTTGGATATAACCAGTATGATTTAGAAAAATTATTAATAGCAGGGAGACGGAGTCGTCCAGATACACCCCAACGATTCTTTCGTGATATGGAGATGTCATTATTAGAAATGAAAAGAGTGTTACGGAAGAAGAGATATTGTTGTATTGTTATTGGCAATCCTGTCTACGGTGGCAAAACCTGGAAGTTGAATGAAATTATAAAACAAAATGCGATTCATATCGGTTTTACTCATTTAAAAGAAATTAGCCGTGGTAAGTACCATTCTACTATGGGCAAAATGAAAGAAGAATTCATATTAATATTTAGGAATGATTGAGGTGAGTCTGTATGTATTTAAGATTATGTGTCATGATCTATACTAAGGAGGATTAACGCGAAGACGATCTCTACGAAGGTTTTTGACCATGACACAGAATTCCAATCTCAATTAACTATTACGCTTATAACCTATCATTTTAAGAAATATCAATAGATGTTTTCATTCGGAATGCAGGTCCTATGGAATATAGGATTAGAGGTAAAGGCTGTTGGCACTTCTATTGCTAACCTTGTCAAGGTTTTCGATTGACTGATAATAGATGATTTAGGTTACGATGTCCCAAGTTTTGAGCCATATTATTTACAGTAACTAGCATCTTTTACGAGCAAGCTAGGTCCTATTGCACTTCAATTAATTTTATAATGAGTGAGGATTGGCACAATTTTTAATATTAAACTATACTCAATGTTTAATATTAATTGCATAAGAATTACTAAAAATTTCTGGTGTTGTTTTTAAGTTCCAGCTCTTAAACCCTATATCTATTTCTTCACGATTTGAATCAACAACGATTTGTAATCTATTTGATTCTCCTTCTTTTGTTGTATTCGGTATGCTGTATTCAAAATTGACAGGAACCGTGTTATTTCTTAAAGACTCAGGGAATTGAGGTTCAAATTGAATCTTGTTCTCGATCATATTCATATTCATGCCAAGCATCATTTCGCGTAATGCATATATGTACATGCCAATTGACCAAGCTTGAAGTATACATGAGTTAAACGGTTGGGCCCGATCTCCTCTGTATGTTTCAGCATACATACCGTTTTCAGATAGGATTCGATCTGCCATACATTCTAAATAATAAAGTCCTTGTTCTTTCCTTCCATATTTGACTTCGCTCACGGCAGCCCAACCTGTTACAAGAGGCCAGACAGCACCATCGTGATAAAGGCTAGGATGATATTTTTGATCTAGACTGCTCAACGTTCTCACTCCCCATGCTGTAGTAATGTCATTTTTTTCTATTCTTCGGAGAACGGAATCTGCTTTGAATCTATCCTTCACTGACTCTGTCAGCAATAGAACAAGGGCATTTGGACGTACACTGCTATCTTTTGTATTATCTCTTCTAATCGTATCATAATAGAATCCACTTCTGGCGTCCCAGTATTCTATGTCGATTTGATCCCGTAGTTTTTCCGCACGCTTAGTCCATTTTTCCTCATTATGGTCATCTCCTACTACTCTTGCTAATTCGCTTCCGATTTTCAAACTTTCATGAAATAATGCTTGCACGTCTATAGCACTCTTTCTCCTGTCAATATGGTCCATCCATGTAGAATCCTGAATAGGTAACTTTTCAGCAACACCATCAAAGGCATGTTCTACGAATCCGTCACCATCTATATCTTTCAAAAAGCCCCAGTTGACTAGATCTATAATAGATTTCCATCTTTTTTGCAAATAGTGGATATTTCCCGTAGCAAATACATATTCGCGTATTGCCCAAGGAAAAAGAAATGTAGAGTCGGCCGAGCCAAAAGTAGTAGTATGAAGAAAAGCTTTGCCACTAATTATCATAGGGAGCTCTCCTTTCAATGCCATCTTCGAGTTCTTCTTGGCTTGGTGCCGGAGAAAATTTTCGATTGTTGCAATAACAAAATTGTAATCACCCATAGATAGATAACCCCTCAACGACCAACCTGTATCTCTTGCCCAAAAATTAGGAAATCTTGGTAGCCCAGCACAAATCCCAACCCCGAGTTCGTCGTAATCGGCCTTCAAATATTCTAGACTTGTCTTCGCTTTTTCGAACGCCTTGACCAGCTTTACGATAGTCGAGTGCTGTCGTGTTAATACAGTATGATCCGAAGAAATGAAAGACGAGGGACCAAGATTTAATGTAGAAGAAGGAATGGTTTTGTTAAAGTGATTTTGTAGACTACCGAGAAGTTGGTTATAGTTATCCCTGATATGTTGGTACTCCTTTAAACATTCTTCCGAACTGGTAAAGCTCCCAGTAGCCACTAGTGCAAGCTCGCAAGTTTTGCCCGCCTCAATTTCAACATCATACGAAATCTCCAAATCGTTATCGAAAGAATCCATTAAAACCTTTGATGGTCTCAAACTCTTTGGCGCCACTCCAATTGTTCCATAGTAATGTGCAAGGTTTTTTCTGGCTGAGGCGGTCTGGATCTGTAAACAATTATCCTTAGTAAGCAACTTAGAAGAGTTACTCTGTGAAATAGCAGCTAGGCCATAGCTGGTAATGTTGCCATCGATAAGGAAATGTACCCGAATTTTGCGTTTAAATTTTTTTTCTATCCTCTTTTCTAAATCCACCTTTTGAAAATTTATGTCGCTACTACGCTTATCTAATAGATCTAGCTCCAATTTCATAACTAACCCTTTATTCTCGGTTGGCACAAATAATGTTCTCTTCACTTGCAAACCGCCAAAATCGTGCCTCGTATAAAGGACACCTTTTTCATGTTTAGACGAGACTACAAAATTGGGAAGTCTTTTACGTACTCCTTCATCCATTGAAATTTCTATCACAATTCTGCCAAAAGACCGCGCAGGTGGTACATATAAACCGCCATTATCGTATATTACTCCCATCCAAGACCATTTAGCGGAAATTTCTCCGTTAGATGAACATACAATATATGCCTTCTTGCCAGACAGAATTAAGGGACTTGTGAAGTTTTTAAAAATCGTATCCTCATTTGATGTATTGGATTCAGAGTCGTCTATCATGGATGGGATAAAAATTCTTTCCCTACGATTGCTTATGCAATCGTTAAAAGTAAAGGGTATTATAATTTGTTCAAAACCTTCTAGTTTACTCAAAATGACAATCCTGTGTTTACGTTGTTCTTCCAAACCTCCATCCTTTATTATTAGAAATCTTGCACTTTGAAAAGGCTTGAATGGGATTGGGCGGTCTTCTGATAATGTGGCTGCATTCACCACGTGTTCTGAGGTTGCAATGAAAATTGATTTTTTTGGGACTGGAATTTCATCCACATATAAGTCTACGGATACGATATTGCCACCTAATGGGACCGGTGGATTTAGTAAAGAAAAAATAAATCCCTGGTAACTATTTGTTCCATCAATTATTGTAGCATTCTTTAAGCTTCCATCAATATATGAGAGCAACGTATGTGTTTTGTCGAGAGTTCTAACTAACTTAATTCGCCCCATCTTTTCTAATAAACGCTGTGTTAAAAGTTATTTCGTTGCTCCTTCGTAGAATCATTCTCCTTTATATATCGTAGGCGGCAAATACGCGCGTTCATCTACCTTCTCGGTAATTAATCGGCCCCATGATATAATTGTTCCAACAGATTTCAGTCTCGGTTGGATTTCGATTATTATTCAACATATCTTAATCATTTTATCAGTAATTTTCAAACATCCTGGGGTTTATTATAGACTATAGCAGCATTTTCCGTAAAATTTATTTAAAACTTTAACAAGAAGATGCTCATAACCTCTAACATATAGAAACAATAAGATACAAGAAATTATACACCATATAGTACAAATAATTTCGAATTCAATCTAAAATCTGCGAGTTAGGATGACCCAATACCCGAAAATAAATCTCTATAGAGATTAAGCAGGTATGATGCCGCCTGATATGACCGGGATGGGACCGATGGATGGAGGTGGTGGTGGAGGAATGGACCCTTCCATGATGCCTGATATTAGTGGCGGTTTTAACCCTTCCATGATGATGGATGGAGACGGATAGGATTATGGTTGAGTGTCATCGTGGAAAGGGGCAATGGTCTGGCATCCAGGTCTCGACTGACAATATATTATCAATCCCTGCTCTACAAGTTTGACACGATTTTGATATCATTTCTCATACCCCTCCATATAGCGCTTTCATCTCTTCCTTCCGCAAACATTTGTAGAGACGCTTTTCTATCGCGCGGCTGTTAAGCAATAGGGATAGGGAGGCCGATGATGATTGGCAAACGCCCCCTTTCCTAAAGATCAAGACTAAAAAACCATTGAGGGAGAGTCCTTATGGTATTAATGATATCTGGCAACTAGATGAGTTATTAACAATTGTAGCATATGAACCTGAGTTAAGGAATCAGGATATCATCACCCTCTTATGGGATCTAGATGCCAGAAACCACGAAATCACCGCTTTAAGAATAAGAGACATAATTCTAGATAAACAATATGGAGAGGGTAACATACCTTCTAACACCAAGACAGGTGGTGGTCCTATCTTACTGACATCCTCCTTTACTTATGTACATGATTGGATTAACAAACATCCTTTTCAGAATGAGGCTAATGCAAGATTGATTTGCAATCTGGTCAACGGTGCACCTATAACATCTCAAACGATATGGCAAGTCTTAGAGCAGTTGCGACAACGTATCAAACGGCTAGTAGAAAGTGGAGCTATCGAAGATGAGAGAAAGCAGAAGCTGGAGTATTTGTTAAGGGTTAAGAAATGGAATCCCTACTGTTTTAGACACTCTGCTATTACTGATGATTCCGACCATCTACCAGAATATGCTGTTAAGAAGAAGGCACGCTGGGTAATGGGGTCTAAACAAGCCAGTCGCTATATTAAAAACAGGATGGGTGATGAGCTCAAGAACAAGATACTTGAGCATCATGGGATAAAGATAGCCTCACAATCTCAAATGGTTTCGAGGATATGTGGCCGCTGTAATTATGTTAATAAATTAGAAAGCAAATATTGCGAGAGGGTAGGCTGCAACTATCCCATGACCCAGGGAGCCTTTGATGAGATTAAAGCTGCCGAACAAACCAAGATGCAAGAGTTGGTAAACAAATCCAATCTAGAGCGAGATAATACGATACAAGAATTACAACAGTTAACGAAGAAACTTGATTCGAGTATGCAATTCTACAGGAATGAGTTTAAGTTATTTAGGGAACAATATGGAGGGCGCCACCTTACCGTCGAAGAGCGAAAAAAAATTGAAGAGTTCCAGGAGCAGATGAAGACTCTGCCTGATAATGATGACGACAATTTGTGAAAGATAGTTAACGCCTAATTTCCTTTGGATTAATATGAAAAATATTTATGTTCTGACTTTCCAGAAGAGAATCGTAACTATCGTTTACATCGATTGTCAAAATTAACAAGTCTGGGTTTGATGCTCGTTCATTCCTGATACCATTATACCATTTATGGTATGTCAGATGATTTTATCTGGCCTATCATACCGCTGATGCTCAGGAGCGAGGGTTTGTTTTCTACAACAAAGCGGCGGTACACTGAACCTTGTGCAATCTGGTTCTTCTTACCACTAAATGATTTGGCAGTATAAAGTCTCTGACTGTTATCACCATTGGTAACACCACAATGCTTTACAGAAACAAGATCTATGATAGCATCTATAAGGAATCGACGAGTACCATTGGGAGAGAAAATGGGACGTTCAATATCTATAGAAGTAGTGCACGTGTCACGGTCCAATTCAAAGCCCTTTTTATCTACCATATGTTGCAGTACTCGGTATCGGTTTTGACTATTGTAAAGCCACAAATGCAATTTATCGTGTATAATCGTTTGTGCTATCGGCAATTGGTTAACTATCTATCATGCTGGCCTGATTTGAACTTGCCGCCGCGTCGAAGATGTAGCTTGACTAGTTAACGACGTGCCCTGTTAGTCCTTCAAGTGGTGCTCAATCATCTATCACTAATTATCATAAATAGGTCATGAGATAGGGACACTAATCTATTAAGATATTATCAATCGACAATATCTTGCTTAAACTCACCGTAACCGCCGGCAGTAGCTATAGGAAGTTTTTGTAAACACTGCCCCCTGTTGAAGAAAGATAAAAGGGCTAGGAACCGTCGTCCTTCTTTTTCTCATCTTCCTGATCCAATAGCGTTGTAGCTAACACCATAGCCAATTCGCGGAAGTCGTTTGAGACAACAAGACCTTCATCTATACGAGTTAAGGTTAATTCCATTAATGAATAAGTAGCATCCAACAACTTCCCATCCTTGCAGTTATCACAAGGACAAATACATATTTTATGTTCCTTACGTTCCTTACACTCCTTGCAGACCTGTTCTCTCCCATCTTTAGATTTTTTACTAAAGTCGTAATCCGTTAACAACTTGACGTCTCTACACGACCTACATTTTTTTATCCACCGGAATCGGACCGGGAACTGAGTCTAACATGGCACACTATGTGTTAGATATTCCGTATATCTGTTCTGCTTTGACTGTTGATTCATATGTCTCTGTTCATGATTTCTACTCATCTTCTCTCTGGTTGTTTTTCGAAAAGTGAGAACCGGATCATATCACTTGGGGACCGGCTAAACGAGATGAAGCCTAAGCCTAACAGAGACGTTACCGTGTGATTGCTGATTCCTATCAGTACACCTGCACCAATATCAGAATACCGGCGATCCTCATTCGTATATAAGTACCAAATCAGGAGGATCAGCACGGTTCGTAAAATGGACCGTTGCCGTATGTTGAAGGTATCCCATTCTTCGTTCCTGCCGGTTTGTTACAGTTCAGTTCGGGGACAGGCTTTTCAGCCTCCTTAGTTGGAGTACTAGCAGGAGCAAGGGTACCCTTAGTAAGACAAAGTAACTCTCCGCTCTTCGTCTCTGTCTTAAGGCAATTCTCTGACACAGGATTCGAAGATGTGGCAGGCTTTTTAATCTGCAGCTCGCCGGTCAGCATGCCAGTGGTCTTTTCTTCCTCTGACTGGGTGCACGTTCCTGGTTGTGCTGAGATAGAAGCCTTACACTCTTTAAGGGGATAACAAATTCCAGCCCAGTCTTTAGCCTGACCCGCAGGACATTCGACGGCGTTTGCCTTCTTATCCTCTACTGTGGGCCCTTTCTTAACTTCGATGGGAGCGGTGATAATCGTGCCTGTTTCGGAAGGTTTTTCAGCAGCAGGCTTTTCAGCAGAAGCGGAGCCCTCCTTGTTGTGAGCTAGAGCGTATATAGCTGCACATAATCCGGGTTTCTCCTTAAACAGTTCAGGGGAACACGTTTTAGCTGTGGTAGACTTTTCCGAGCTGCTGTCGTTGCCCTGTGCTGTTACCTTTGCGAAGCTTGAAGAAACGATAAGCAGAAGTGCTGCAAACACCAATATCGCAAAACCTGTTAATTTGTTCATAACTTGAATATATTCCAAGGAACATATCCCTAATACGTGTTATGCCCAAGTCTCTCGGGACCCCGGCTACACAACATTTGATCACTAAGTCAGGTCTCATTTCTCCGCACAACACCTGGACCAAAGTTCTGAAGCAGGTTATCTCGCAGGCTTTGGGAATGGTTGTGGCGACGATAACTCTGGTTCACTTGGAGATTATCGGACTTATGCTGGTCTTGGTGGAATACATCGGTGTGACTCAGGATTAGTATGACACATTATAAGTAGTGACATCTCTGACATCTATCTGTTTAACCGGATAGGTATGATAGACTTCATGTCTTATTTGAGGACAAAAAGGGACGATCTGGAGAAGCGGCTAGATGTGTTAAACGCTTTGTAATTCCTTTTTGCAAAGAAGGGGTCACTCTCAACTAGAAACAGTATAGAAAAGTTGCTCAATACAGCATCTATCGGTAAATCATTCTCTGCTTTTGCAGTCGTGTATACAACAAGTTGTTTTCCTCTTTCAGTTTATCTCGAGATACAGGACGATAATTTCCTACCTTGTTGAACGCCTCGTCTATTTTCTATCTGGGATTACAGTCCAGTCTAGATACAGATTTGCATCTGTCTAACCAAGATTGATTGTGTCAAACGCGTCTGATCTAGATAATCCCTTCACATTGATAAAATAGGGTGCAAGTATCAGGCCAACTGCCCCCTTCCGTCTTCGACAGGTGTCTGTAACGGTTTCTGAAGGGCTTTTGATATCTGATGTTGGTGGCCAAGGTGGATTCCCTTATACGGCGGGTAAGTTAGAAGAAAGGATTGGTATGCTTGAGAGCAGGTTAAATGAGATTAAGAATCAGCCTAATACAGATGCTGTCTCCTTGGCATCATAATTCCTGCAACCATTCCTTGAGTCTATTCTTCAATTCGAATATGCGAGATGGCTCCAGGATTGCAGTATTAAGTTGACCATTGTGCCACAAACATAACATTGCCCGATTCCCCAGGCGATATTTCTCAAATACTTGTAAAGCGCTGGGTTCAAACCGTCAGGAGGTTTCCAATTAATCTTGTCAGGCTTGCTACTCCACTTGTCCAGGTGTGTCTGGTAATGTGTCTGCTTATGAAGCTCAAACTCAGATGAAGAGAGGAACTTTATACCGCAATCCTTGCACGTAAATGCCATATTGACAGTATCTTCAATCAAGGTGTTTATTTGTCTGCGAGTAGTAATGGTTTGCTGCTGAAATGAAAATATTTGGGCTTCCTTTATGAGGACACCTTTCCTGGCATATAGGAAAGGTGTGTTGGCAGCACTAGATACGAGCGAGATGCTACTTTAGCATCCACTTAACCACCTCGGAGGCATCAATCTCCATCTCTGATACAACGGATTGCTATTTCTACCGGTCGAATGTACCGCATCATTTTTATGATTTTAATCCTTCTACTGAAGCTACTTA
>JBAVTY010000012.1:0-3113 GCA_049696495.1 Candidatus Nitrosopolaris sp. | reverse complement strand
TCTCTTCTATATGCTTCTACAACTTTGCCGATTATCCTGACAACGAATTGGCTGCTTAAACCAAATCTCTGTCGTGTTTCATGGTAAACTTCTTTATGTAGTTTGTATTTATTCGCTAGTTTTAAGGAGTAAGCTCTTGTTGCAACAAAGTTACATGCTTCATTATATCTTTTCATAGTCTCCAATAATCTAGCTTTATCATCTTCAGTAGTTTCAAGCCTAATCATCAGGGACTGAAGCGTTGAGGATATTACTCAATTGTATTATTTAGCTCTATCGGTCGGCAATTCTTCCTCCGGTCAAGACCGGAGGTCTCGTTGCCGAAAAATCTATGAACCACCAAATAGCATTATCATAGGTGATTCAAGTGAATTCACAAACGTACAATCTCATCTCTTACCTTGTGATAGGTCTTAGAAACAATCCTTTTTATTGTCGAATGAAGATAGTTTATACCAAGCAGCAGGAACAATCCACCTGGCCCTCCCTCTGTCATTTTTTCAGATTCTTCTTGGAGTTTTTCCAGAAGGTTTAATGTGATATTGAGATTCTTCATAGTTTTTTCGTTATCTCTAGCGGCGATGGATAGCTTGAGTTCCTCATATACAGATTCAAGTTCAGATCTTATTGTCTTGATGTTTTCGTAGCCCTCTTTATCCTTCTGTTCAACTTTGTAAGACTCGTCATTGATTTCATCTTCCATGGTTGCCAGTACATGATCGACAAAGTTGTTGAATTCATCATAATCATGAAGCATCTTCTTGCAAGAATTGATCGTATGTGATGTGAACATCTGATTTATAAATAGCGACCTTATTTTAAGACGTTTTGTGTAGGCTTGGTGACTTTACAATTTTATGAAATCGTGACCGTGTCAATAAGATCTCTTGCGTAATTAACAGATATAATCGATATCATAAGTCGATTTTAATTGATGGTAGTTGACGTTTGCTCTTTCCTACAATAATTTTAGAATACAATCTTTCACGTAGATTTCTACAAGTCGTAGACATGCCTAGTTAGAGCAGTGCAGTTAAAACTAGGAGCTGCTAATAGGGGGAGGGAGAGGCAGTACTCTACAGAAATTCTGCCAGAGATTGTCGATCTACGGTCGACATTTACCAGTACGACCAAGTTTACAACAAACGCGGGTTAACTCGAGGTAGCGTTTGACAACACTCAGGAAAGTAATAGACATGATAATGATAGTTTAGCTTTTAAACGGAAGGCAGCATATGTAATCTGAAAATGTCTTGTTATATTATATTATGGATTTTCTTCCCTTTCGGCTACATCTGGAGAAATTAAGCCTATTCTTTCGGCCATAACCAATACTACTGCAACAGCAGAAGCTACAAGCAATAAAGAGAATACATTGTCGTGGCCCAGTCCCTGTAGAAATGTTCTAAATCCAAATGGTCTAATAGCCAAGATCATCAAGCCAACAAAAATTGAAGATAGTATAGTTATTTCTCTTAACAATTTATGCTCCTCGCGTGAAGCCCAACTAGCAGACGAAGAATCCTTGAGTGCCATTATAGGGATACCATACTATTAATACTCTTAAAGTATATATAATTATCACTATAAGGTCGCTGCTACAACTAATGGTAATGTTGGGCGGTCACTAGCTCGCCGGCTCTATTAAGAACATTATCAATTGCTCTTCAATTACGGTTCCGCTGAACTGGGCATGCCAGGAACGAATTTAATAATAGGATGGTTGAGCGTCAACTACCACCATAGGCACGTGCTCTATGGTGTTTAAGGAAGCTAAAATCTGGATGTGCTCGCTCTGTACATGTATCAATTACATGGACCGCATATTTTTGGCCTACTTTAACGCCCTGGCAATGTGGAAGGTAAGAGTTGTATGTTTTCTCATAAGCCTTGTTAAATGGAAGACATGACAAAGCGGCCTTTCTTGTACAAAATATAAGACCAGTTAATCAAGATTTAATTAGAAAACATATGCTATTTGGTTGGTGGTTGGTATAAGCTGAAACGTTTTTTTATTGTTTATTTATGTCTTTATACTACCAATCGAAAAGCTTAGGTAAGGAAAGAACACTGACCGTGCAGCATTAGTAAATACACGTGTATTTACTAATACTAGATTCGCAGCTTTTCTTGCTCCATTGGCTGTAAATCCACATAGCGGTAGTTATCGTATAAGTCGGTATGAAATCGCCTGCATGCACTGAGGCTTAACCAGCCATTCAATAAAAGAGTTTAAAACCCGAAACCAAGTACGGTGGGATTGCAAATAGGAACCAAGTACTTTATTTAGGACCATCATTTTCTTTCAACTATGAAGAAATATGAATTACCTTCAGTACCATACCCCTACGATGCGTTAGAACCACATATTGACGCAAGAACTATGGAAATACATCATACAAAACATCATCAAGCTTATACGGACAAGCTCAATGGAGCACTAGAAAAATGTCCTAGTCAAATTCAAGAAAAAGATATCTTAGAAATATTATCAAATCTTAACGAAGTTCCAGCAGATCAAAAAAGCGCAATCAACTTTAATGGTGGAGGTTTTGATAACCATAGAATATTTTGGAATAACATGAAAAAAGATGGTGGAGGAACACCAGGCGGATCTATTGCCGATGCAGTAAACAGAACCTTTGGAAGTTTTTCAGACTTTAAGGAAAAATTCTCTTCTGCCACCGCATTGATTCAGGGTAGTGGTTGGGGATGGCTCGTCTATAATCCATCTGCCAAGAAGGTAGAATACAAGGCAATGCCAAATCAAACAAGTCCCAGAACGGAAGGTTTAATCCCACTCTTAGGATGTGATGTATGGGAACATGCATATTACCTCAAATATCAGAACAAAAGACCTGACTATATTTCTGCTTGGTGGAATGTTGTAAACTGGGATGATGTAGCATCACGTTTTGATAAGGTAAAGTAAAATTACTTAAAGTCAGGATGAACTAAGTTAGTGCCACCTTTTCTTTATTTGTTAGGCCTTCTCGTGTTGCATCCGGTATAAAGCCTACATAATTTTTTAGTTTCGACATATTCTTTTCATATTCTGGCTTGAGGATGTCTTTAACCTGTCCACGTACAAAGTCTATTGTATCTTGGAATTT
>JBAVTY010000011.1:0-4225 GCA_049696495.1 Candidatus Nitrosopolaris sp. | reverse complement strand
TTGTTGCTCCTACGTATCCTGGAACCTTCTTCTCTAGCATCAAATAACGTCTAAGCCACTCATCGTATTCTTTGTCATACCCTGGTTTTACCTTCCTACTAATGACAATAGTAACTTCCTTTGAAGCATGCTCAGCATCTGGACTTCCTTTATCCATTGTTAGTATAAGGAGATATAAGTTAAAAAGTTCTTTTCTTAGCCATAAAATCGGATTTATGATATTTTTTGTAATATTTGATTAGCCTTTCATTCGCCATCCTTGATTAGATTCCTTATGGTTTCTAGATCTGATCATGGTATCGGCAGAGCAATTGCCTTATTGTAATTGGAATTACGTAAATAGTATATTACCAACTAGCTTTGATATGAAAGCCGCTAGAATTGTTAAATTAAAAGAACCTCTACAAGTACAAGAGCTCCAAACACCAAAACCAAAAGGAACACAGCTTCTGATCAAAGTTCAGTCGGCAGGTGTATGTCATAGCGATGCTCATGTATTGGAGGAGATTCAACGATGACAAGACAACTAACTACAATAAATCCTGCAACTGAAGAAGTCATTAATACATACGAGGAAATGGTAACAAAGCCGGTGAAACAGCAGGCCGAACGTATCGCAGGTTTGCTCGGCATAACCCTAAGAAGGGTAAGGCCAAAGTTCCGGAAATACTTCAAGTATTACGTACAAACGAGACGGATGAGGAACCTGAAGAAGGAGGGGAAGGAGAGCTTGAAGAGCTTGAAGAAGAAGTTGAAGAACATGAAGATATGATTCTGATTACACGTCTTGCGAGCGCAGGGTATATACCAAAAGGATATATCGATGAAGCTCGCCACTTGCTTTTCCCTCCCAAAGAATAAACACGCGAACTTGTATTATCAGTAGTATCTTACGCTCATTATCTCGACCCGAGGCGCATACTTGATACCAATCCTTCCAAAGTATCACGGATCTCCTCCGTATAATCAATAGTTGCTTGTCTTAGAAGATAAGATATTAACAGAAACGTCTGTAACAAGATACTTTAGTTGATCACCTAATAAAGTCCGTCTCCGGCGTTCTTGAGACCCATTGCAGTTCTTATCACTACAATTCTGTCTTTGAGCATTTGTATCTCCTGATAATCACCGTTTCTTAAAGCCAATTTCAATCTGTACCACGTTTTGCGTAAAGCTGACCAACTTTGTCCCCATGTCATGGCGAGCTCCTTGATGTATATGTTATTACGTTCATGTCGATTAAGTCCTTCTATGTTAAATCTCGTAGAATATTCTCGGATCATAGTTGAAATTCCGTAACCTCTACACCGAGAGCTTCTTGTATGCGGTTAATTATGCTCGCATAATACTGCATTCTCGATGACTCGCCTCTGTTTCGATGACTCTGCCCAACTTTGCTTTAATGTAGAAACTGCGGCACCGAACGAAACTCCTAGTTCGGGAATCTGTAACTCTTTAATTTCGTCCGAGTCCATGGCATCGAAATCGAATTTACTACTTTGCCACTTCTCTCTCTCGGTCCACTTTAAAGAAGGGTATAGATTCCGCTTCCACCTCAATTAACGAATCTACCCCAATCAATTGACTTCACTGCTGTTTTACGACGAGCCTTATCCTGAACCATTACTACTGTCTTACGATGTATGGCATGATATCTTTCATGATGGTACGCACAGAGTATATCTAAATCATCGGTACCTCTCCTTCCATTTATTATATCTATATGGAATCTTTCATTACTCCTATACCGACTCCGGTCCCAAGCTCCATTACCATCTCTATGATGGATATGAAGTATATACATTAATGAAAGAGGTAGACGAACCCGGCAAATACTACACATTGGCATGCCATCCTCAGATAAGATTCCATGTCTCTTGGCTGTTTGTATCATCGCGTTAATCCTAGTGACATTGATCCACTTTGAAAATTCTAACATGCCTTTGCGAATTCCCATAGTGTCTTGTATCTAGGTGCGCGAGTTTACTATGGATTCCATAATAGAACGGCTCAACAGACCAGAGAAGAGTATGAGAAAGGTGATCATTTGGAAGCCTTTATTTCAAAGGAATGCTTGATTGACAAGAATAATCCTCAATTATTTACACCTGCCACCGAACACACACAGGTCGACGCCAAAGCGAAGTCGACAAGGCAGTAAACCAGATCGGCAAAAATGTAACCGGTGTTCAGGGGGACGTCTCAAATCTCGCAGATCTTGATGGGTTGTACGACACGGTGAAGAGGCAGAAAGGCCGAATCGATATCCTCTTCGCTAATGCCGGCATTATTGAATTACTACCGTTAGGATCAATTAGTGAATCCCATTTTGATAAAATATTCAGCGTCAATGTGAAAGGCCTACTGTTCACGGTACAAAAAGATCTTCCGCTGTTTCAGGACGGCGGCTCGATTATTTTAACTGCTTCTGTGAACTCATCCAAAGGATTCGAAGGGTCCAGTGTTTACGGCGCAACCAAGGCCGCCATCCGATCCTTCGCGCGTTCCTGGACTGTCGATCTGAAGCAACGCAAGATCCGCGTCAACGCCATCAGTCCTGGTCCGATAGACACACCGATGACGGCATGGTACTGAGTGAGGGCGGAGAACAAGTGAAGAATAAGCTCCTGAGCACCATAACGCTGGGGAGGATGGGCAATCCTGACGAAGTCGCAAAAGCCCACGTTCCTCGCATCCGATGACAGCAGCTTTATCACAGGTATTGAATTGTTCGTAGACGGCGGTCTGGCACAGATCTGAAGGAACGACCCAATGGAGAAACGACTAGTGAATGTTACTATCGCAGGTAGCATCGTTGGATACCTCCCTCTCCAGCAATTTTAAAAGACCTTGTGGATATGGACATGCGAATGAATATATGGACAGAAGAATAAAAAGAAACACGGATGCAGCCACGCTTGCTGCTTTGTCACTAGTTTTTATTGCTATTAGTACAATAATGATCAGCCACAATTATTTTGCTACGGCGATTCTAGCGTATAGTAAACCAAATCAAGTTAACTCAGATATCACAGAAGACTCATTAGACATTTACAATATACCGCTAAAAAAAGTGCATGTAGGAGATATTGACGTCGCATACAAGATTTTTGGTAAAGGTAACAATACAATAATACTCATCAATGGAGCTGGCGAAAACATGAATTTTTGGGATCCACACTTCTTAAAGGAATTGTCAGCAAATAACTCTGTAATTGTTTTTGACAGTCGTGGAATAGGAAACTCCACCTTGGGAAACAAACCATTCACAATAAGTCAATTTGCAAACGATACTGCAGGTTTGTTGGATGCGCTCAAGATTAATAAAAAAGTAGATGTTCTAGGATTCTCTTTGGGTTCATTGACAGCCCAAGAGCTTACTCTTGGACATCCGGAAAAGGTTAACAAACTCATACTTTATGCATCAAGTTGCGGTGGTAAACAGGCTACACCTCCAACACCAGCAATTTTGAAAGACTTCGCCATATTAGGAAATCCCGAGATACAGAAGAATATGTCTTATGTTCAGAATGTAAAGGTTCAAGGAGACTTGCTATTTCCAAAGAAATGGATCCAGGAAAATCCTAACTACGTTGAAAAGCTTCCTAAGCCTGGTGAATTAATTAATCCTGTAATTCTTAAACGTCAAGCATTCAGTACATTTCCTAGTTTCATGCAGACCTGTTCGTGTAATTTAGTTGGGACTATAAAGGTCCCAACCTTAGTAATAGTTGGAACTGAAGACGCTTCTATACCAGTTCCTAATTCTTTAGTGCTTGCAGAAAGAATTCCAGGTGCTTGGCTAGTGCAGATACATGGAGGAGGACATGGAGCGTTGTGGCAGTATCCAGATGAATTTGGTAGAGTGTTACAGACATTTCTTACAACTACGACAGACCCTAGCAGATGAAATGAAGTTGGAGTATATTGCTACAATACTAAAATTTAAGGAAGACGCATATTATTAAAAGAGATACAAAATTGTTAATGCTCTGATTTTTTTATAGAATGTCGAATCTAGATTCGTCTAACAGTTTACCTTTTTCGTTTAAAAGACTGTTTCTAGTAGGACCTATATTCATATACGAGCTTCTATAGTCCCTAGCTTTATCTAACGATAGTCCTTACAACGCAGTTAAATCTCGGTTACCTACAAGCCTGAGTATTACTACCTTACTTAAGTAGTGGTTTGTGTATACTCAATAACATTAATTCGCTAACTATC
>JBAVTY010000010.1:0-5290 GCA_049696495.1 Candidatus Nitrosopolaris sp. | reverse complement strand
CTTTTGCTGCTCACCTTCAAAACTCATGGATTTACGAATATGGGGTTTCTGTGTTATTGTAGTTTCATCTTCAAATGCTACTACCACTCTCTTTTTTTAAGAGCAGAAGCCACATGCTTGTAGTTTCCACTTGCTCTTTTCCCTGTTCATAATCGTCTCCATGTAGCAATTCCAGTTTAGGTCTTTTGCATTGAATTCCCAACTCTTTAGTTATGCTACATTTAGTGAAATTTCCGTATTATCGTCTATTCTCTTGTCATCCACTGCTTCGATTATATCTCCCTTTCTCAATCCTGTATCATCGGCTGGACTGTCTGATTCTACTTGTGCTATTAACACACCTGCGGTGGTGGGTAACCTATAGTATTGAGCTAATTGTCTTGTTATTTTTACGTACGAGATTCCAATCCATGGCCTATTGATTACTCTTCCATTCTGTATTAATTCTGTCATCACTGTTTTAGCAATGTTGATTGGTACTGCAAACCCAATACCATTTGCATAGGGCATCTTTGCTGTGTTAATTGCTATAACCTCGCCTTTTGCATCGATGAGAGGTCCACCAGAGTTACCTGGATTTATTGCAGCATCGGTTTGAACTAATTCCAGAACTCCTTTTTCAAATTGAATTTTTCTGTTTAACGAACTTACAATTCCAGCTGTTACAGTTGCTCCTCCAGTTAGACCGAATGGATTGCCTATTGCAATCACTATTTGACCTATTTTCAAATCATCAGAATTTCCTAATGCAGCGAATGGGAGTGTTTCTGTTGAATGTAATTTTACCATAGCCAAATCTGTTGTCTCATCAGTTCCTATCACCTTTCCATTGAACATCTTTCCATCGGTTAGCGTAATCTTTAATCTTTGAGCCTCGTCTACAACATGATTGTTGGTAAGGACGTGGCATCTTTCGTCAATAATTACAACAGAGCCAACACCTTCGACTGGAAATACACGGAATAGTTGGTCGTGTGCTGTCCTTACACTTGCGATATTTACTACACTTTTGCTTACCTTTTCAACAGCATTAACAATTAGATCTTGATTAGCCGGTATCATATCTTATGTCAATACGTAACTTTGATTGATACTGCTGTTAAGTCGATCTAGATGCTTCTCTAGGGGTAATTGATAGTTCAATCTTTTTCTCACCCCGTATTATGCCAAGGATTATTGATTTTCCAATGGTATCTGGTTTTAAGAGTTGTCTTCTTAGATTGTGAATGTTCGTTATAGGCTGATCATCTAATCTAACTATAATATCTCCCGTCAAGAGTCCAGCCTTCTTTGCAGGAGTGTCTTTTTCGACTGAAAGAATTATGAGGCCTTCTTCTTGATTTAACCCTAATTGTACACCTACCTCATTAGGAAGAGAAATTTCAGCTGTGACGATTCCTAAGTAAGCTATATTAATTGCTCCATCTTTCACAAGCTGGTCGGCGACATTTTTTACTTTACTTGCTCTAATTGCAATACCACGAGAGGAGACATATGCTGTGTTTAATCCTATCATTTTTCCTTCTACGTCAACCAATGGACCTCCTGAATATCCTGGATTCAGACGTGCATCAGTGATAACTACATTGTCCGCGATTGTTCCCCAATGCGATCCTCCAAGTGAACTTCTTTCGCTTGTGATTATTCCCTCGGTAATGCTGGGATACTCTCCATAAGGGTTGGCAAGAGCCAGAACAAACTGCCCTGCTTTCAGATTGTCAGAATCGCCAATCTCTATTGGATTTAGTGATATGTCATCATTCTTATCGTTGGATTGAATTTTCAATAATGCAATATCAGAATATGGATCATTTCCTATAACCTTGGCTGCTAATTTTCTCACTATATGACTGCAAGTCAGTATGAGACCATCTGAGTTCCAAACAACTCCTGAACCATTTCCTCTAGTCCTCGAACGTACACTTGCTACGGATTTTGATACCTTGTCAGCTACATTTTGTATTTCCTCAGATAATGATACTAATGCGCTCTTATTACGAGTCTTACTATCTGGAAAAAATTTTTCTCCCATTTTTTGTTGATCCCCTAAATACACAGATATACTATTTGTTGACTAAGAATAGAGCAACCTAGTCACATGCAATGCATATTCCAGATCAGTCGATGATTGCAATTGCCAGATCTTTTGACTATCTTAGTCATGAGCCAAGAAGATCGGAATTTGCTGTTACTAAAAAAAACTGGAGTAACAGATGCATACGTCAATGGTCCTGATTCTGTTTTTGTCATTTGATTTTTTCGCCACCGACCACGATGTCAGAAAAAAAATATCAAATGTATTGTCACCTGAAAATAGAACATGATAATGTAGTGGTTGTGATAAATGTGTTAACGTGTCTTGTATCGTGATATCAGCGAGTGCAATGAGAAGAGTCATATTGCTGGATTCGCCCAACAGCAGAAATAATCCATTATAATTGAAGTGTGAAAATTAAACCCGAAGCAAGGTTGGATGGAAGGTAATGATACTCTAAGGATACAGGAACTCAGATAGTTTGGAGAAGGATAAACGCAAAATAAAAAGGGTGGGTGCTTTTCAGATTTTGGCGTTCGTTGGCAGTGGTATCTACCAGCCGCCACAACAGCTGAAGCAGCCACAACAGCCGCCGAAGCCGCCGAAGCCGCCACCCCATGCCCATGCTTGGTGGGTTGATACTACTGGACCTGCAGCAAACAGTAATACTGCTGCCGCGATAGCTATGATGCTGAACACTACGCTAGTTTTTGTATTCATTGTACAATAATATTATACTAGTTATTTATACGTGACGATACTTCTATGCATTGCCAACGTATAGTAGATGCTTGTATGAACAGATTGTACTCTCATATATTAGAAAAAAATTATATATCATCTAAATTAAATCGCGAGCTTCGTTGTGATAAACGACATCAGCCCGTTGCATATTAGATATTAAACACATACCTGTTAATACGAAATCGATCTAGTCATCGTACTAGATGTAATAGATACATGATCATGCTCTGATGCTTCAGTTAAAAAAAGATGAGGACACCCAATGGGAACACAACCGGTCCCGAAATACGCTTATCCGCATGGCCGATCAGTTGTATAGTCACCATAATGATTTCCAAGGTATATGGTATGCGGATCCACTATACTATAAGATCGACCCTCGTCAACGCTAACCCTCTTGGTCGAGGGGTCGTCGAGTTTTCCATATCTTATGTGCAAGCATGGAGACTGCGCTTTATAGATCTGTCTAATCCTCTACCGGCCAATTGCCCTTTGTAATAAATTCTACGAGATTACCAGCAGGATCTCTAAAGTAGACGGATTTTAATGTGTCATCTCCCCATTTTATTTCCTTTTCGATCTTGATTTTATTTCGAATGAGCGTATCCTTCAAATCTTCATAATCCTCCTTTTCGATTTCCAAAGCAAAATGGATGTTTGCAGGTGGAGTCGAAGCACCGTGAGGTGGAAACATACTTTCACTTTTATTAGTTGTACTGACAGGATTAAATATTAGTAACATACTCCTTCCTGCCTTCAAGAAAACATGTCTACCAGATTCCTCCGAGACAAATTCCAATCCAATACTGTTGACGTAAAAATTCTTCATCTTCTCCAACTCAGAAGAATAGACACACGTTTCAACGATTTTTCTAAACATAAATTATCATTTTATGTGCTTCTGTATATGATAATTTGCATCTGCTCTCTGCTTCTTACCTCGATCACGATCCATAATATTGGCGTAGGTTTATAGACCATCTTAAGGAGTAATATTCCATAATTAAGCTACATGCTATCATTCAGACAGCATGTTAGAACTGACGTGTAAAGACCTATGCGCTAAATGTAGAATTTTGTACCATAACCCACTCTCAATAGTATCGTATATGGGGTGTTGAATTCATGTAAACCGTAAAGGCTTACCGGTATTATATTTAGGTGATGACAATACTATTTCTGTTTCTTTAATTCCTGTACTTCTACCATTAGTTTCATGACTTGATCAGATAGTGTGCCGATATACCGGTGTCACACTGCAAAGATCTTTAGTTCTCATTTTTTCGCCTCATGCCTTTTCAATGATGATTTTGTTTTCCTCTTGACGGACCTTCACGAAATCACCTTTGCGTATCCCAAGATGAACGGCGTAAGATCGCAGAAGAACTACTGAAAATGAAGCCTCTCCCACAAGTCCTTGAACTTTCCTATATTCTATATCAGTCATAACTTCGGTCTTTTATGCAATTATAATGGAGAAAACTAGGGTATATGGTCTCCCCCTATTTCCGATTCAAATTACACGATTTGGAAAAATTAAATTAGGATCGAGGCGATACGAGCTGTTATACTATTTTGTAGAAAAACCTGGTGAATCCGCGTACGATATTGGTGGAATGCGAAAAAATGAGAAAACCAAGAAAGACTACAAAGACGTGAAGAATAGAATAAAGAGACTCAAAGATCTAAAATTAATAGAGGAAGTCAAAAAGTACCCTTTCGGATTACAGAGTATCTGAATTGATTACTGGATACGGCAGACTGATACATAAGCAAATACAAAAAATGGCATCAGAAAAATATGGATTAGAAACCATATTTGGTTTCACAGATTCAATCTTCATGAAAAATGCTAGCATAGAAACAATAAATGAGTTGATTTTAGAATGTAAAAATAAGTATCATGTAACACTAGAACACAAGAACCGATTCATAAATACAATAATTTTTGATAAGAAAAATAGATTCGTTGCATGGACAGGCAATCCAGTAGATAAACCTATTCTAAAGAATTTGGATGGAGTGAGTCGTAGTTATCCCAAATGGATAAGGCAAAATATAGCAAAGATAGCAACTCATATCATAACTTCTGAAGTCTCGGACTTTTTCTCCCATAAATGTACTCTCATATCGAACTCAATTGGCGTTTCGAATACGTTACAGAAAAAACAACGTAGCACTAACATTCCATCTAAGGAAGGTGGTGTTATGCTTCCAGATAGAATATAGAAATGAGATGAAAATTCAATTCATAGTTTTCTGGTGACTTCTAAAGTGACTTTCGATCTTGCATGTAACAACCCTATCAAGCCAATAGGCTATCCTCCAAAAGCAATACTTCCTCTGCCTCCTCTTCCTAATCTAAGAGGCTATCCGAAAATTAGTTGATATTTGTTGAGTTTTTGACATACTATGTTTGGACAATAAAGCTAAGCCATACTAACTCATCTCGTTATTCGTAGTGATTTCCAAACTCACTGGTGTTGGATCTGCATATGAAATACCCGATGT
>JBAVTY010000009.1:0-4282 GCA_049696495.1 Candidatus Nitrosopolaris sp. | reverse complement strand
TAATAGGGGTACTATATCCAAATGAGTTGTAGAGCTCTACAGGATCGCTTGGTTGATCCCCACCGCCAAACCATCCGTAGGTGCGTCTTACCTTCCATTTGGTTCCAATCCTTGAGATTAAGAAAGGAATACTATACCGAATCCTGCATTAGCACAACGCTTACAGTATATACACTTACCAAGATCAATGCTCTGTCTTGGTTGAGCCTGTATGGCACCAGTTGGACAGATACTTTCACCATCAACCCAACTCGTATTTGTTGATGGGGATGGTGGAATAGAGCTTATTGGGATTTCATCAGTGGTAGGTGCGTTTGCTGGATATTTCGTTGTCAGTATGCCGTTTTTGATTCCTCGAAAGACACAGAATTTGACCACGATTATACTCTGCCTGCCTATCTATCCGAATCCGCATATGACAATCCAAAGCTTTCGAATGCAAATTGAAGATCAGGAAAAACATTTCCTTCTAGACTCCTAGCAAATGGAATCCAATTAACAAGCGAAGAAGGTCTGATATGCAACATCTTAATACGCCCTTTTTCGTCTAGTTGGACCACATGAATTAGATCGCCGCTTGGACTTTCAATTCTACAAAATGAAAACCCTCCATCCGTATGCTGAGAGGCGCATGATGCGTCGATAGAAGGATTTGTTTTACTGGTATCCCCTGAAGGCATCCTATCCAGTAACTGCTCTAACATCAATGTACTAGATTGTATTTCTCGTATTCTTACCAAGGTTCTCGCCATAGTGTCTTCGTCATTATCAGTTTGAATTTCAATTATGATGTCATTGTATGGTTCAATCGGAAAGGCTAACCGGTCATCGCACTCTATTCCTGAACCTCTTGCAGAAGGTCCAACGGTACCAAGTTTTAAAGCATCCTGCTTTGGCAACTTTGCTGTGTTTTGTAGTCTATCAAGAAAAATACGGGATGAAAGAAAGTATGATACAAGGTCTGAAAATTCATTTGTCAAGATTCTAATAGATTCAGAAAGATTTCTTCTTTCCTCCTTCGCTAGATTATAATTGACTCCGCCAATCCTATTGAAACCAAATAAAAATCTATGATGAAAGTATTTTGCATTGATTCGAAGGACTCTTTCCCTCAACACATTAGCCTTGGCCGTAGCTATATTTTGGGATGCAGCCTCTGCTAACCGGCCAAATACATAAAGATGATTATATATCCTCTCTAGCTCCAATGCAACAGCTCTAATCCATCTCACTCTAGACGAGACTTCTAAACCCAGGGAGTTCTCCACACTAGTAACGAAACATGTAGAATAAGAAGCTGAAAAATTACCTGCAGTTCTTTCAATAAGAAGCAGAGCATCGTCTGGCTTCATGTCGATTACTCGCCGCTCTACACCTCGTTTCTTAAAGTTAATTTGAGGGATTACTTTAACAATACGTTCGCCATATGTAATTAACTTAAACCCTCCAGCTTCCGGGATGCCCGAACTTACAGGACCATATGGAAATGTGAAAACATCATATCCCTCAACCTTGGCGCCCAGGTCGAGATCTACCTGAATCCCTGGAGTAGTATCAGTTCTAATAAGGGCGCTTATCTCGTCACCAAGTCTTGATGGGATATCACTTAGAATCGTACTGTTGTTTTCAATATCTGTGAGTATGGCCATAGGTCTTCCATCAATTTCAAAGACCGACGACGTCTGTATGGCACCATCGCCTGCCTCTTCAACTCGTCTTTGCTCAACAAATTTAGGTATAAAAGAGGATGGCAATTCTGTTCGTTTTTCCATTTTTATTTTATCACGGACTTAATCCTGTTGCAGCCTGTAGAAATGTGGGAAACATGTATATTCCTATGACTAGCGATATTGCAAGATTCACAAGTGGTATTATAATGGAGATACGATTTTCATGCCGATTCTTTAAGACTACTTTAGATTTATTCCCATCACTATCTGCATTGTCTGCGAAATGGTTTGTCTGCATTGATAAATCGCGTATTGGATCTTCACCCGTTTTACTTTTCCCGAAAATCAATTGAATTACTTGTCTGTTCAAACTTATAAAGGCGTAAATATATGCAAAAGCTAGTAGACTGGCAAGTATCAAATTCCCAGATCGAATCGCCTGTGAGAGGATGAGAAATTCTCCTAAAAATACTCCGAACGGTGGCGCACCTGTGATAGACAGACAAGACAGGATAAACAAATAACCAGTAACCTTTAGCCTGCCTATGACTCCCTGAACATCAGCCATTCTTGTAGTTCCATATTCTACAAGTATGTTTCCAGATCCATAGAAAGCTGACGACTTTGCGAAAGCATGTGATACAATTTGGATAATCGCACCTAGGGCACCTATGCCACCTAGAGAAAACCCAACTAGAATTACCCCCATATTTTCCATACTAGAATAAGCCAACATTCTCTTGTAGTCTCTCTGATAACCTATTATAATAGAGGCGATTAATACTGTAAAGATACCAAATCCAATTACTAGGTTTCGTATTTCTTCAAACACTATCGGTGTACCTTGCAATAGATTGAATATTCGTACGAAAGCGTAAATAGCTGTAGGCAGAAGAACGCCTGAAAACATCGCACTAATTGGTGATGGTGCCTCGCTGTGTGCATCAGGTAACCACGCATGCATGGGTGCTATCCCAGCCTTCGTACCATATCCGACTAATGCGAACCCAACTGCTATTGACATAATTATGCTATTTTTTAGTGGTTCTCCGATCAGGCTAGAGATCACAAGGGTTCCCTGAGAAAAGTACACCAAGACGACTCCTAAAAGGGATATTGCTAAACCCGAGGATGCGATCAGAGTATATCGCCAAGCCGATTCAATGCTTGTTCGCTTCCTTTCCAGCGCTACAAGCAATGCACTTGTAACTGTCGTTGCTTCAACCGCCAGCCAAATGATACCAATGTCATTAACAGTTACGGCTACGAGCATTGTAAAAGCGAACAAATCTAGGAGAAAATAATACCATCGAAATCTAATAAAGGGCTCCTTAATTCTCTTAATGTAAAAGACAGAATATGCAACTGATGTAAAATAGATGCATGATATCGTAACTGCCATTATACGAGTTAAACCGTCAGAGTAAAAGTACCCAAACGATCCGGATACATGTAAAATTAGCAATATTACAGATATTACTACCGATACGTGAATCACTGGTGGAATTCTACTCTGTATATTACACCACATGGACTCACAACATTCTCAATGTATTGCAATGGTCGACTCTTACAGATAGACTTCGATTTCATTTCTCACCTCCTGCTCATTATAACGACCGATAATCCTACCAAGGCAATCGCTCTCCAACCGTGTTCAGTAGCTGAATTTTATCAAGAGATTATGGCAACCCTCAGATCACTTGGAATACACGTAACGATTTGGACTACGCCAGTAGAAGTCCCTGATCGAACTCCATTTGAGCAGGATAAGAAACATACATCCTATGATCCCGAATATGTGCAGCGATTCTGGCGCATTTTGGCACAGACCAGCCGCGTGCTTTCAGAGTTTCGTTCTCGATTCATTGGCAAAGGGAGCCCCGTACATTTTTTCTGGGGAGCTTTTGATCTGGCCGTTACTCGCTTTTCTGGACGTCCGGCGCCCTCTCATCATGGTGCACAATACGTTGCCCCTTTTGTGATGGTAGAAGCCTATTCGCATGAGGTAAGTAGCTGTGGTTTCTGGCCTGGTGGCGGAACAGTTAATGTTTCTATGCTTATTCCTATCCCAAGCCTAAGGGTTTCAAGGAATATCCCATCCAACCAAAGGAGGCATTCTACTATGCGCAAATGGGAGAGTTCTTGCTACCTTACGATGTCGTGCGTACTGCAAATTCTCCTGATGAGGTTTTACTGGCTTTCTTGCATAGCACCTATGAAGCAGCTGCAACCTGTGCTAAATGGGATCGAAACGCATTGGAGCGTCAGTAGTAACTAGTATATTATATAGTACCAACTCGCCGACCTCCTTTTATCGTGCTAATCGTACCCGACAACTACTAATCGTGCTAATCGTACCCGTAATTACAAGTCTCATATTCTGAAAGTGGATCACATACCCTAGTGTAATGCAAATCGTATGTTGCTAAAGACTCTGTCAGTCGCTAGCCTATGTCCGCTTTTTACACTTATCTTCATAGGTGGATATGTGAGTGCTTCAGGTGTCGGCTTGACTTGCCCAAATTGACCATTATGTCCGGCTGGGCTCGTTCCGACATATAGTTTTATTATAGAATATATCCTCAGAACCGTTGCGGCTACAACAGCAT
>JBAVTY010000008.1:0-1716 GCA_049696495.1 Candidatus Nitrosopolaris sp. | reverse complement strand
AAGTCCAACTTAATTCTTTCAATCAGTGTTGAATGATCACAGGCACCTTCTGTGGTTACATAAAGAAGATGGTCTTCGCCCAACGGCATAGTGATACGTTTAATTTTTCCATATTCTGCTAATACGTACTTTCCTCTTCCAATCCTTGGTGCAAGTTCACCGCGTATTTTCCATCCCTTCAACGCCATTTCAAGAGATTTTTTGCTCTCTTTTGAACTCAACAAATTCCTTATGCCTTCGCGGTGACCGGAGTAGATTATTTCGCCCTTCAAATCAGATATCGTTACTACCCTAATATTTTGATCACTTTTCATAATATTTTCATAAATGCGTTTAAAATCCGTCCATCTATGATGAATGGGTTTTTTTCTATGATCTGTTGCTTCGCACTTGTAAGAACAATAACAATTTCCACAACAAGAACACTCTATTACGTAATCCTGCGATTTTCTACAGCAAGTTGCACAAGTGGTGCTCATGTCCATGCTAGTAATAAGAACCCAGTAACATAAAAAGAACAAGTTCATAAATCTTGGGAGAATGTTTAGCCTTCCGAATTTCTAATATACGTAGTCCAGCTGTAATTATTATACGTGCTCCTTTAGCTCGATATTACAAGACATTTTTAGAGAAAAACGTTCACAAATGAGTAAGCATGGTTAGTTGCTTCCAGACAGAACAAATAGGAGACAACAACTGAGGTTAAGTAGAAGCGCCTGTCACTCTAGATCTTACATTTAGAGGCATGATGATTTCTGCAGATAAGCATTACAATAACAGTTACGTTTGCATCTTATTCTATTAGGACATAAATCCCGTTACCCTCAATCTTTGTATTGTATGTCTTTAGAGGCATTTCAGCAGGGGGATTCTGTGGCATACCATTGTCTAATTTGAAAACAGACAAATGTAGTGGACATGTAATCGTCTTTTCTTCTTCATTTAGGAACCCTGTTGACAAATCAGCATATTCGTGCGTGCATATTCCGTCAGTTGCGTAGATTTTATCTTGAGCTTTGGTTATCAAGATTTTCTTATTAGAATAGTCAAAGCCGATAAGATCACCGTTACTTAACGAGTTTGCGTCGCATACTTTTATCCATGCCATATTCTGATATATTATATTCGTATCAATAATTGTACGTTTCTCTCCGACATGGGTAGATGTCGTCTAATGCTCACGATAGTTGTGTATTAAATCTCGGATGAAAATGCATTCGATAAGATCGAAACATTACTTTACTATGAGAATATGTATGCGAGAGCTACAAAGTATACGATTTAATATGCTGTCAAAAAATTCAGATTTTGGAGATCTCGGTCCTCTTGCTCCGATAACAATGATGTCAGATGGCGACAGGATCTGCAGAGCTTGATTCAACACCCTTAGTCTAGCTTTATACAAAATTATCAAAGGAAATTGGTCAAAATATGAATAGGAAGCAAAACTACCATCCTAAAGCGTAATCCTTTTTTTAGACGGAAAAAATCCTCTCCATTATTGCCATCGTACCAAAAAAATAATTTCATTTATATGATCTACCTTATTCGGGTCAAAAAATACATAAGTGTAAATCAATGAGTGGAAGCATTTTTTTTCTTTCTGATAATTACTATATCGCCCTCTAGTATTGATTCACACCTTCAACAACAACTGCAGTTTACTTTGCCATATCTTTTTTTTATCTATTTATTTCCTTATCTCTACTTCGCTTC
>JBAVTY010000007.1:0-2482 GCA_049696495.1 Candidatus Nitrosopolaris sp. | reverse complement strand
ATGAAAAGGAAGTACTCATCAGGATTTGGCTCTAACTGTGAGTGCCTGTGCCATAAAAGAACTGGTACTGTCGAGTACTGTGGGTATTGTTCAGGCTCACATAAAAGTTATAGAAGGTAATAGCACCTCGAGTGCCTGAGCGGCTCGTCACCAGTAGCGCCTTTGAGGACGAAAATGGAATGCTCGACTCGAAGTACTCAATAGCGTCACATTCGCTGAGCACACTGGTAAGTCAAGTCAAGCTCTGAAGTGGCTGCAGCGCTAGATGGTATGGAGGAAGGCTGAAACCAAAGCCTAGATCATCTAGGCGACCACTTGAAATAGTTTTTAAGGAGAAGTGATTAGTGTATGCCGACAATAGTGTATTTTCAAATCCCTTCAGATGATATCGAAGATCAAAAAAGTTCTATAATCAACTGTTTGGATGGACTATCGACAAAATGCCCGACTCCAATACGCCAAAAGGTATGGAAAATTGGACGGTGACAACAACAGATGATAAAGGAAATAACGCATCAATGGGCGGAATGTCAAAAAGACACATGCCACAGCAGCAAATAACTAATTTCATAGATGTAAAATCAGTAGACGAATATTCATCTAAACTGGAGAAGCTAGGAGCCAAAATAGTTGTTCCTAAGACAGCAATACCAAGAATGGGCTACTACGCAGTTTGCCTCGATACAGAGAACACAGTTTTGGCATATTCGGGTCAAATGAAACCGCTAAGTGAGTTGGAGGGGATGAGTCAATGTTCAAAGTCACGAAAGCATTTTCCAGTTTTTCAGTAGATGACGTGCAAAAAGCGAAGTTCTATGGGCAGATACTTGGCCTAGAAGTTTCCGAAGCATATGGCGGGCAGCTGTTAAAGCCGTTTTCCGAAGCATATGGCGTTACGTGGCAGCTGATTTAGGATATGACGACCATAAACTGTATAAATTCAGCACAGATTATTACTGCGACATTCACGGAAACGAAACGGGCAGCGTCATAATTTTTTCTCAGAATGAAGAGACAATGACAAACACTGAAAGATTAAGAATTTTTGGGCAAAATTTTTAATATCAATCCTCCTGATGTCTATGCCCATTTAAAGGGCTGAATAGTATGCAAGGAGGTGCGCATACTGGTGATGTTAATCCATACGAACTTTATGAGTTGGCTAAGTATTTTGATCCATTAATTTTCCAAAACTTAGGCCCCTTAACGGTTTCAGAAACAAGCTGGACTCGTTTAACTGTTGTTGGGACATAGCCGGTTTCTCAGAGATGTGTAATCAGCTCAGAGATGATTAAAGTAAGATTACGTATTTCTTGAAGGACTATTTTAATGAGGCTGCAAGAATTATTTCAAATCGTAAGGGCATATTAGATAAGTTCATTGGTGATGGAATATTAGCATATTTTGGATACCCCAATGATTGCAATAATTCTCCCAGTGAATCAATCATGGCTGCATTGGATTTGAAGAGTAGTTTTCAAAAAATAAAGCAAAAACATGCGTCAATTTGGCTTGATTATAATGGTAAGAAAATAGATGTTGGTGTTATAGAAGGCCGTATATACACTAAACTATAAAGCAGTTATATTTGGCTTGACTGCTGCATATCCAAATATAGAACTAATACTCCAACAAATAGAGTTTGTTTACGGAATGCAAGTAATATGATCATCTTATATCACTGATATCTAGGATTTAAACTCAATCTCCTGAGTGGAAATAGAGGCGATATTGCTATTAGAAATAAGATACAGCTTTATACCAAATCACCAATGGAAATCGGCAAAATGAAAACATGGAATTATGCATGTCTCAGATACTATCACTTAGCTAAATGCCAAATCATCATTCAGCGTTTGTCGGATATGATATGTAGACGTTACGGCCTTTTAAAAGGTCCGTATACACGGATCGACCTGAAACGGGTACAATTGTCTTTCCACGACCGAAAAGAATGATGGATATATATCCAGCATTTGGAACTCCTGAGTTGCAACTAAAGCTTTCAATGTATGCCTAAATTTCAAATATACACTGTCTTTTATGAACCACTAATAATAATAGCATTTTATCTTTTGATATAGTCTGAATACCCAATAATACAGTCTAAATTTCTTAGATATCTTGGTAAATAGAGTATAATTTTATGCACCGAGACAGGCAGGCCATGAAAGTAGTATATTAACTCATATAAAGTAAGTCCATACCGGCCATCTGAACATGTTACTAGTTGTCTTTGTATTAATGCTTATTAAATTTTAAAAATAATGTCACTCAGACGCGCAGTGAAAGATTCCACGACGCGACGACCAACATCATACCTTAGATGGAATGTTAGTACAATGTTGTCTTTGATGTAATACATTTCAAACCCCAGTTCAATTGCTGGAGACATATAATCTGGCCACGAATTTGCTTTTGAGGTAAAGGTTTTAACATGGATTATAGATAGTCTATGTAATCGATATCGTAAAAGCAACAG
>JBAVTY010000006.1:0-11779 GCA_049696495.1 Candidatus Nitrosopolaris sp. | reverse complement strand
CAGAAAAGATTTGGATTAATTAAATCAATAGGCTGGAACATAGAAGTGCTTAACAGATTGCAATGTGCAAACAAACTGGGACTAAAGGTGACACGATATGCGATATCGAATTAGGCAACAACCCCGTCAGATAGACATCCTTTAAAACTAATCCATCATCTTTTGTTACACTCGTAGGTTTATTTGCAAATCCCGTTTCAAATAAAGCTCTTGCAAGCCAATCACCCGAGCTATCACTTGTAAATATTCTTCCCGTTCTATTTCCACCATGAGCAGCTGGAGCCAAACCTATAACCAACAGTTTAGCTTTAGGATCCCCAAAAGTAGGTTTTGCCCAATAAATTTGATCATTAAACTTTGCTTTTGTTTTTTCTACTTCCTTAATGTATTTTGTTAAACGTGGACACGATTTATAACCCTTTCGTTTACCCTACGCAATAATATATCTTCAACTGATAAAACATTTGACAAATCTTATGCCAATACATTAAACTTCTGTATATTAATTTAGACCCTGTATTCTTGACGATAGTAATAAAGAAAGTGAAAGTTAACGCGTAATAATGACCGAATCGCTACACATGACGCAGCAATATCTAATATATCTCGTTTGCATCCCTCACTACGCAATGTGATGATAAGTGTTCCCTTGGGAATAGAGATCGGAGTAGGCAATACTAAATTTGCTTCCAAGTGTGAAAAATCGCATTTTTCTGAGTCTGGGTCGTTGATACTTGACTGACGCCGTCAGAAAACGAAGTCAGTCCATAAACAAAATTGTATGCATAGCCAATTAGAATAATAGTCACCGATCTCATGATAAAACAAAATTGGGGCATTGTCGTTTGATTATTATTTTCACCCGTGGCCTACAGCTACTGCCATATTATCAACACTGACCTTTGTATTTGCGATGTTGATTCTTATCATCTCTGTATTACGAAGTATAGTTATCCTACTTTCAATAGTTATCTAACCAGATGCGTAATTAACACTATAATCATATTCCCACAACCCTTCCATCATGTCAATTGATAGATATTCGATAGCATCGTAGAAATTGGGTTGGGGGTATGTGAGCCCATGCCCCCAAAACACACCTATCTCGCAGTGGTTGACTGGTTGCTTATACACCAATCGTCATTAATGTATTTATCTGTTACTAGAATTGGTCATAATTGTGAATATCGTCCATTTATAGAAGAATCGCTGTTTCTCATGCGCCACATGTGGAAAACGTTGAATCCTTTGATAATTAAGGTCACTCCTAAATATTACAATACTATAATTTCAACAGGGACGAGAGAAAGGTTCTTTCTCACCATTTATTTCAGTCAACCAAATGTTTTTCACATCATTGAATATCCAAATCCTGAATCTGAGGTATTGCACAAAGGGAATCCTAACATCATTTAATTAGTTAAAGATCACATTCTATGTTGCACAGTGATGTCAAAGTCAGCAAGCGAATTGTCCGCCCTATTTAAGCCACTTTTAGCTGCAGGAATAATAGTTGTAGCATTTGGCATAATCTGTATCTGGATAGGCAACAGCGTCATTTCAATCAAAGGAGAAGGAGACGGCTTTACGATCATTGGAATAAGGTTCTTGGTCGGGGGTGTTGTTTCAATTATTCTTGGTTTCATAGCGAAATATCACATACTTATTAAATATATTTTAAGGCAGATCAGCTACAAAAGAAAACCAGGTGAGAACAAGTTCTCTGATTGGCATAAGCCGTAATAAGCATATCTGCTATTTCTATTTCGAGATCTGTCCGAAAACTGACAACTACTATCAGACTTTTTCATACCTGCCTGGCTCATTTAATTTCCAGACCTATTGGTTTTTGTACAAATTTATTGAACCTCTGGACTGAAACTTTTTTATAAACTCAAAACAACCCATTCGTAGTAGTTTAAGGCGGAAAATTATAATATGCCTTGTCGCGCGGTTAATTAAATGCTCTGAAGCGAGTATTGGATCTCGATCCATTACTATAAGAGCTTGCGTACTAAAAAGAAGGAAATGGAATTTTCGCCTTTATAGTAGCTGATTTCAGGCAAACAAGTGAATAGAATTCGAACCACTAAGTGAAGTGTCCAGATTAATGTCGTTATTGTTTATTACATCCCGAGATTTCGAAGTAGTTATAGCTTGGAACATGGTGCTAAAATGACATTTGCTATGACACTTGACTTTATCTGTATAACTCTTCTAGTACAAGAGACACTTGTACTAGAATGTGTTGACATGCGTGTCGGTTGAATCATGCAAATGGCAGACCGCCGCGTTTATACCGTTTAATCAATCTACGAAATGCAATAAGTAGGAACACGCACCCTTACCGAACAATTGAACATGGGATTTTTGCATATACAAAACAAAATTGACGAATTAGCTTCTATAATTGACGCCTGTGAGAAATAAAGCTGGAATAAAAGCTATCTTGACAAAGTTAGTGCCTAGGTTCAACAATACCAATAGATCACTTTTTTATCATCGGCAAAATAGAAAGAAGGAAAAACAAACAGAGCTCCAATCTGAAATCGAGTGCCCACGCTGCTCTGACACCATGACATTATATTCTGATTTTAACGGTCTATATTATTCATGCGAACAATGTGATTTTAGTTTGTATACACAAAAGATTATGAGATAATATAACCACTGACTAAATTAAAGCCATCATAAAACAAGAAGTTGAAGTTAGCTTTCCACTTTCAACAGATGCATTCAATAGTCTTATTTTTAACGCCGCTAAAGAATACTCATGGTATTAGACATAGGAATCTCAGATGTGTTAAGTATAACACAGACAATAGGCATTATAGGCACCCTACTCCTAGCGCTTTATTTCTCAAGGAGAGAAATAAGAGAGCTGTCGGTAGACGTGGAAACAAAAGTTCTCAGTGATTTGGATGAAAAAATACATAGACTTGAAGAACATTTGCTGGAACGTCCGGAGATATCACGAATAATCAATAATGTACAATCGCTGTCGGCTGACCTCACATTAAGAACATCTGTCGGCTGACATCACCTTTGATGTTCTTAATGTATTCTCACATGCTCATGACATGCACGTGAGTGATAATGAATGGTATGGCTGGGTACAGTGGATGCGCACCTGTTTTAGATTAGGAACAATAAAAGAGCACTGGAAACGGATACAAGAAAGTAAATGGTATGACCCCGTATTTGAAGATTTCATAAACAAGCAAATAGTTGCATATGTTGAAAGAGAAATTAGATAGATGTATTGATTTCTAATTTTTTATCCTTTTGAAGTTTCTTAGGTCATGACGCAGACACTGAGATGGTTATTAATATAATTTCTCATTCTTTGTCATGATAGAATATATCTGCCCATCAGTCACCAAGAATGCTATGCCAAATTGAACGATATCCATATTTCTGCGTATCTAAAAGCCGCGATGCTTCGTAATATTTTTAACAAAATATGCTCGGACCTACCCATTCTGCGTTATATTCGGATTAGCTTCTGGGATGAAGTGGTCAAAACCACGCATATATGATCAGGATATAGTTATCGAAATCATTTTGATTCGAACTATATATATTGGCCTAGCTTATTTTTAGCGATTCCAATATGCAAATGAATTTAGGCTCTTTTGGGATTGAAGGACGTAGCAGGAGCAGATTCACCATTTCTCCCTCCTATAGTAACGAACTTTTCATTTAGGTTTTGCCGCAATATATCAAGTCTACCTACAACTCCTATTAATCTACGTTCATCGTTTATGACTGGAACTAAGATGATGGCCTTTTGAAGTATAATGTCAATTATCTCATTTATCTCTGTATCTTGCTTGACTACCATCGGATTTCGTGTCATTATATCTATGGCTCGAATGCTGTCAAGGTTTTTGCCTTGTCTTATAGACCGGAGAATATCAACTGCCGTAACTATACCTATGACTTTAATATTACTGTCGATAACTGGTAAGCCGTTAAAATTTCCTATAAGAAGCTTAGCACCAATCTCCCTAGCAGTAGTACCTTCCCGAGCAGCCACTAGATTAGTTGTCATTACACTAAAGGCCTTCATAAGACACCTCGCAAAGTAATTCCTTCCAGGATATTAAATGTATCACAAACATAAAAAACGTACTATCAGTAAGGATCTGGCTTGTCGAAAATTAGTGCAACTTCGAAGATTTGAAATTTCAATCTAGACGTGATGATGTTAAGGGGGAGAGAGACCATTTCCCGCTGACGTACTGATATTCGTAGTTTGATTAATAACGGTGGTTGTTTCATTGACAGCTGACTATCAATCGATCTACCAGTTTGTAGTTTCGAAAATAAGATCGTCTGGGAAGGCATTTCGACGCTCGTGTATAATTCCCCTTGACTCTGAGATCATGTAGGCTTATTTTGAAGTTATGGTGCAAACCATCCTAAGCCTATTCCCACCTCCAGGTCTTACGGCGATTCCGCCAACACCACCATGACAAATTCTCTCAATTATGATTTATGTTAAACATTTAGAATAAAAGGTCATTATACACGAAATTTAAGATTTTAGGATTTGTTGTGCATTATCACGAACATGGACCTGGAGATAGGATGAAGAGCCTACAGTTGACAGTATTGCGTTGTGGGACCGTCTCCTGTACAACTGCCGAATTAACTTTAAAAGTTGTTCTTGTTGGTGTCGACAGACTCTGATATCCGTTTGCAGATGCGTGTACGGCCACTGTAAATATACCTGGTCTAGAATCTTTGTTCACTTTCCACGTATACGTAAAAATTCCTGAGTTATCCGTAGTTCCGTTGAAGTTAGCGGTGGTAGTGTTCGAGGAATCAGTAACAGCTGCACGTACGTTTGCTCCAGCTATTGTCACGTTCGAGACTGCAGCATCAGTGACCATTATTTTGAGAGTTTCTATATCGCCTGCGATAATCGGGTTCTTTTCAAGATCAAGTGAGATCAATAGCTTTGAATAATTATTATTATTATGCGATGACACACGTTGTGAACTGGAAGCAATAATTGCAGGATTGCTATTGCCATTAACTACTCCAGTTACGTTCACGCTGTTATGTGATGTGAGACTGGGATTATTACCACAAGAAAACATCGCAGTTATCCTATTTTGTCCCTGCTTAATAACGGCATAGACGTGAGTTAGACTGTAATTCCATGTTGAATAGTCATTTGCTCCGCCATCCCCTGTTGCGACAGCTTTTTGATATGGCTTTATGCCATTTACAATAACTGAAACTTCGCAATTAGCAGACGTTGAATTAGCTACGGATGTACCAGCTACAGTGAGATTGCCGTGAACTGGAATTTGTTGGCCTTTGGTAGGTGAAGTAATCTTTACCATGTGTAGATTGGTCTGAACTGGCGGTAATGATGATGGTCGCCTTTCAGTGGCATTGCTATTATTGCCTCTTCCTACTTTTGATAATAATTGAGCAGTTGATTGTGAATGAGTCAGCAGCTGAACAACGGAAGTGGAAGCAGGCTTATCAAGGACATTTACGAAAGCAGTGCCAACCTGTCCCAAGTTGTCAGTAACATTTAGTTGAAATCGCAGGAGTGTATCTGCAGTAACATTTGGAGCAACAAACTCCCATACCGGTGTGTTTACTCCGCTTAAAGTACTCGGAGCACTTGTCGGAATCTGCTTCCAAGAATATGATAGAATTATCCCGTTAGGTGCTCTGCTGTTCGACCCATTCAGAATTACGGTGGACCCCGCAGTAACTGCTTGGTCATGTCCGGCGTTGCCTACGGGAGGAGGTTGTAAGGATTGATATTTATTATTAAAGCTAGAATTTGTAGTTAGTGCTGATGAGTGACTATTTGGAGACAACGGTGGCGCGAAGACAAACCCTGTAGAGCTGTTGTTGTGTTGTCCGTCCCTCATTGTGGTATTGTTAAATGACGTCAACCTGATTTTAGTATCAAAAGTTGAGAGCAGTGTCAACCGAGCATGGGCTAGGTTGCTACAACAAGTAACCAGAAGCATAATAGAAAATGATACCACCATTAATAATTCAAGCTTCAATTACGGGAAAGCTTTGCTGATTTGACTATAAAAATATGAGTTTGAATGATTTTTGATCCAGAGTAAATAATTCACACATCGATTGCACAAAAAAAAGACGATCATGGCTGTAAATGTCAAGGCATGTCTAGCCTTGATGGCGTAACCACCTAAGTCAGTCACGAACATCTGTTCCCCTTTTCGATCTAGAGATACACCAACAGCAAATAGGTGAGCAGAGTTTCTCAGAAGTAATGAACTTAACATTTCCGTTATCATGACTGAAATGTCTACTGTCTGCTATTATCATCATCTTTAATATTCGTTGTTTTGGACCCTATTAGGCCTGTGTGAGGTTTAGCAATAAGTGGCACTCCATGAGCAGCTGTAACCATGGAGAACTACTAATTCTACCAGTTTTGATGAAGTCCATGTAACTGTTCCTACCCAGAGCTTTCAGTCAGAACGTGGAGGAAGAACCATTGCTAGCTGATGTTCTTGGTGTCCTGGAAGTGGGTCTTGGGATGAGGTAGTTGTGTTTTGAATCGTCACATGTGATGAGGATTGAAGAGGATTTTTGAGTGGTGCAGCAGAAGCTGATGATACGACGAAGTTACTTTGGTTAACCCGTCCGTGGTAACAGCTATTTGGCTCTTAAAGTATCGCATTATATTTGACGTTCTGACGGGCTCTTTTTGGCTTTCTCTCTGGGGCAGGTTTACTGTAATACATATCTCGGTTAACACAGTGTAAGGCCACCTGGTCGTGGATTGGTTATCTTCTTGAAGATAAATGGTTCAGGACTCTTGTCCAAATGACGGCACGCTAAAAAATTACATTTAGCATTTGTCTCCTTATAATTTTAATACGATTTATTACTCAAGTACTTGTTCCAAGAGTATGATTTACATTTTGAAAGATAGTGGACCAATCTTACTCCTGAACCCGACCATTACTTTGGATGCTTCCTTTTCGTTGAATCACCGTAAATCGCTGCCATGGAAGATTAAGTCGCTCAAATGCACCTTCTCTTACGCGCCATGAAAAGACTTCATTTGAAGCTGCTTTAGCAATAAGAGTAGAACGTACAAAAGTTTCCACCACTGGATCTACGATGAGTTTGATACTAGATAAACAAAATGTAGGTGCAGCTCTATGCAAGAGATACAATGCATGAACTATATTTTATTATAATTGACGGTTCTTATTTTCTATTTAATAAATTGTGCAACGGTTGGATTTATTTCAGGAAGGATGAGAGAACCCTCTCTAGGAAATCATATTTCAAATTACACTAGCCACTCCTTGCGATCTATTTCGATGTGAATTTTAGGTCGTATGACCTGCTCGGCATTCGACTATCATATGAACCTCCTGTTATTTTATTGCAAGCAGACAGATCGAGGGTAGCTGAAGTAATTTCAAATTTATTGAGCAACGCTATCAAATTTACCTCAGAAGATACGTGTAGAAAAAGACAAGCCTGATGAAAATGCAAACCCAATTTTGGAACTGCAATTCCAGGTGAGAAATATTATCAACGTAACAAAATTCCATCCAGAATCATCATTAGTGGATGCTAAGGATGGGACAGCATAGGAACCTGAAGCTCACTTAAAGGCTTGTTTTATACTCTCAGTCAGGCTACGGATTTCCTTTAAATCATTCAGCTTGTTTATTCTCTTTGTACTGATACCGAGTAACTCTAATTCATTTAATCACCAACTATATCTTTCTGGGTGTTCGTTTCTTGTGGCCAATCTTCTCATCGAATATAAATGTAAAATAAAGTTCTAGATCATTATTCTAATAGTATACTACCTCAATTCAGGCGTATACTTTATGACTAGATAGCCTAATAAGGTCAAAGTGCGTATATTTAGTCGTATATCTAGGTAATCTCCTGATGTCTCAGCAGTAGCAACTTAATAACACAGGTACATATTCTTACGCTATCTGTTTTTGCCATGGGATGATCACGCAGTAGAAATACAAAAGAAGAATGAAATAATAAAATGGTCTGTAAAGGAATATGCGTACGTCATAAGGCAATGAAGCCATGTGGTCCTGCGACTGGTCGCTATTCTACAGGACAGAAACGTTGTCAGGTGTGCGAGATCTTCTTGAAATGGGATGGATTATGGTGCCCGTGCTGTGGTTATAGATTAAGGACTAGCCCACGAAACTCGAAATTTAAAGCTGAATTGCGAGCAAGGAAAGAAATAGGTAAAGCTAAAATATCAGTCGTATACGAGCAGCCGCCTTTCCAAGCTCATCAAAACATATTGCACACAGCAGGATGACGTAAGGGATCTTCTGGAAGCCCATTTTGACTTCTGTTTGACCTATATCAAATAGCATATGTTTTCTAATTAAATCTTGATTAACTAGGATTATATTTTGTACAAGAAAGGCTATTTCCAGGAAGTTTTTGGAGATGAAAAGATATCACCTTTCAACAGCAAAAGTTTAAACTGATATAAGAGGGTGACGCAGCCGCGAACGCAATTCCAAGCACTGAAAAGGAGGCACTCCAGCCACAGCTCTCCGGTTGACATTCAACATAAATCAGAGCCACCAAAGGCTTGTAGTATGTAATAAAAGAGCGCAAGTAGCGAAGCCAAGTTTTACTTCATATAATATAATAACAAGTCTCTAATAGCTTTTTCACCTGTTGTCATGTGCTACCATCCAACTTACTGCTGCTACCATCATGTTTTCAGCTGCTTTCAGCTGCTACCATCTGTTACTAAAGGGGATTAAGTGTGCGAAGACTATGCATGTTATACCCTGGTATGATGTGTGTATGATTGGATTCCATGTGTCAGCAGAAGGAAGAGAAAAATTGCTTTGACCTAACAAATACTTCACCAACAACAGTTTGACACTTGCTGACTAATGCAATAAAAATTCTTTGCTGATAGTGCCTGAATTGGTGTTCCTTTGATCGATACCCTTTAAAACACCACATTAAACAACATTAAAACAAAATAATACATTGCGGATACTCCTATTACTTACGACCCTTACTTTTCTTCTTCGATCTTAGTTCGTGTACCAGCAGTGGTAAAGTTCGTATAGACGGTAGGTATGGTGTGTATAAAGTTTCCGGGCACCTCTACGCATCTTTCCATAAGATGCAGAACCGTTGGCACCACTGGATGCTCTCGGATCTCCTACATGTTGTGCAGCTTTACAGTGAATGCCAGTTGCCGTGCTGCGGTTCCAGTTTCTGGAGCTGGATTTTTCTCGCCTGCTGCAGTTCCAAAGTCATCCGGTACATCTCCGCAATAGATACTCATAGGCTTCATTCAGTATACGATTAATTCAGTTTGAGTCATATAAGACTAATACTACTTGTCATTATTTAAAATCAGTACCTATAATCTGGCATATTCTTCCAAGTTACTACTTTTTATGGAATTATCATTATAACGGGAATTATCATTATAACGTATTCTCCAATCCCGATTTTTTCATACTGATGATATTTATCACACAGTAATTTGTGAGATTTTTCTAATAACGCCAGTTCATTTTGTTCTAATTCTTTACCGGTTTATTGCACACGTAATACTTTTTGTATGTTGTTTTTACTTATCTTGTGCTTATCTAGCGAATTTAGAAAGCTGTTTAGAGGTATCAATCATCTCAATTACATCTCTACCTATTGGGACAAAGTTGTAACCAAATATAATATGGTCTACTCCCATACTTTTTATCCGTTGTATATCGCTTCCTATTTGGTTAATTGTTTCTGTTAATGGAAATCTTTGACTTTCATTTCTTGGTTGGCTTTTTGAATCAACTATGAATCCTGAAATGTTAAAAGAATCATCTTAACGTTATTTGGATCCTTGTGTGCTTTATTTGCTATATCTTTTATAGTCTTTAAAGTGTTCTCCAGATATTCAAACCCATATATGGGGGGGCGTGAAACGAGGCTTGAAAGAGTACCCATGACCATCGTGGTAATAACACCTATTCTATTGACTTGCTTTGCTTTGCGCACGTATACTGGATCCCCATTGAAAGGGCAGCTAAAAAAACTAGGTACACATTGAATGAGGAATAGTTATGACTAAAGTAAGTTCCGACAACGAGTACCATTAAAAAAATGGCTTCAATGCCGAGGGTCTGAGTGACCCGCTTCGTCCATTCGGTGTTGTGTTTTTCTTGCTTCAGGAAAAGGGCAGCCAGGGCAGCGCCTGGAATATAGCCTACAAAGGCAAATATTCCAAGCAATGCTTTTGTAGAGTGTCCCTGAACTAGGTATGCTGCTAAGACTATTGTGTTTCCAGATAAGAGTGAGGTGAACACGCCTCCTAGTCCAAAAACAGAAAGCGCATCTACACTTCCAGCAACGCAGGTCAACACCACAAATAGAAAATCCCTCGTATTACTTGAAATCGCCGGAGCGATCTTCTTGGACTGGTCCAATGAACCATCAACTCGACTCAACGTGAGTCCGAATCAAGCATTCCAAGGTCACGGCGCTGATTGCCAACCATCTTCTTTGGATCCATAACTTTGTCGAATTCCTCTACGCTGATGAAGCCTCCACTCAACGCAGCTTCCCTTAGTGTCGTATTCTGGTCTAGCGCGCGATGGGCAATAGCAGATGCTTTATCGTATCCGATGATAGGACTAAGTGCAGTCACGAGCATGAGGGACTCGCCCACAAATTTGTCGATACGGTTTTGGTCGAGCTTGATTCCCTCGATACTATACTCACGTAACTTGACACATGCATCTCCTAGGATCCGCGCAGAATGCAATACATTGTTGATAATGATCGGCCGCATTGCATTAAGCTCGAAGTTTCCTTGCGAGGCGGCAAAGGCTACTGAATTATCTTCACCAATTACTTGAATGGCCACCATCACCATAGCTTCCTCTTGTGTTGGATTGACTTTCCCTGGCATGATCGAGCTGCCCGGTTCGTTACTTGGTAAGATGAGTTCGTGCAGTCCTGCCCGCGGTCCAGAACCAAGCCAACGTAAGTCATTGGCAATTTTCATTAATGCGACTGCCAATGCGCGCAAAGCCGCGCTCGCCACTGCCATTGCATCTAGGGACCCCTGAGCTGCGAATTTGTTTGGTGCAGTAATGAATGGGTGACCTGTGAGCTGGGAGATCTCGGCTGCAACTTTCTCGCCAAAGTCTGGGGAAGCGTTAATACCTGTTCCAACCGCAGTGCCTCCTATGGCCAATCGGTACAAACTGAGGAGGGATTGCCTAACCAACGCCAAGGCGTCATCGAGCTGTGTGGCATAGCCGGACCATTCTTGTCCAACCGTCAACGGGGTTGCGTCTTGAAGGTGCGTGCGGCCTATCTTAACGATATCCACCCATTCCCGTGCTTTCGTCCATATGGCATCCTTAAGAGTGGTCACGGCGGGGATGAGTCGATTGCTGAATTCGAACACAGTTGCTATATGCATAGCTGTAGGAAAGGTGTCATTGGATGACTGGCTCATATTCACATCATCATTAGGGTGGATAGGATTCTTACTGCCAAGTGTTCCACCTGTAAGTTGGATAGCACGATTGCTGATAACTTCATTAACGTTCATATTCGACTGAGTTCCAGAGCCGGTCTGCCAAACATAGAGTGGGAATTCACTGTCTAGTTTGCTAGCTATCACCTCATCGGCAACTCTTGCGATTAAATCTGCTTTCCATCGTGGCAGGCGCCCGGTACTTGCGTTCACTAGGGCTGCTGCCTTTTTCACGTAACCATAGGCGTGATAGAC
>JBAVTY010000005.1:0-1511 GCA_049696495.1 Candidatus Nitrosopolaris sp. | reverse complement strand
TGAAATTGCGTTCTTGCTTTATTGAATACATATCAACTACTGTAAGTAGACCTTATTCTTGAATGTGGTAGTTGATAATTGGTAGAAATTACGTTGCAGTTTCGTTGCATTTAGGTAGAGCCAATTTAATGCAACACAAGAACTACTGAAGTACTGTCGGTTCTCAAAGTATGGGTTCAACTCCATGGTAAAACCCATGAAAAACGTAAAATAATGATTCCGGATATGTATGCCCATTAATGATCAACAAAAAAGAACTCGTTATGACGAATTTACATTATTTGTCCGTTACATTGGCGACCGCCTTAGATGCAGCTTTTGAATCAGATTCTATCATTTTTTTAGTATTTTCTAAATATGCTATACTCATCGCCAAATTCCCAAAACCCATTGAACTAAAATTTTCTGACGGAATAAGAACTATCGTGTTACCTTGAACCTTTATTGACTCATATAGCATGTTTGATTGTCTTAATGCATATGCTACCGGATTATTCGCATATATCTTGGATGTCTCTACAAATCTTGCTGCTACTTGGATCTCTGATTCACCGAATATTACTCGTGCATTTTTTTCTCGTTCAGCTTGCGCCTGCATTGACATCGCGTTTTCTAATTCCTGAGGTATGATTACTTGTCTTATTTCTACTCCAGTTACTTCAATACCCCAGTTAGTAGCTTCTTGTGCTATCACAGATTACTTAATAAGATTATTTATATCAACTCTTTTTGAGAGTACTTCCTGAAATAAGGCAGAACCAATATTATTTCTGAGGGTAGTTTGATGTTCTAATCTCACCGTCTCTACACCTGGGACTTGATTTAAAGGACGACTTGTCAAGATTTCAGATTATCACTAAGGTGCCTTACCTGAGCTTAGGAGATAAGTGGATAGATGAAAAACGCAAGCGAGATGAACAATGGTACCGTTGGCAAACTGCATTAAAGTTGGTTCAGGGATATGGGAGAAGTATTCGGTCGAAAGATGACTGGGCAATTACGTACATACTTGATGGTGCATTTGGATATTTCGTAAGTAAGAATAGAAATATCCTGCCTGACTGGTTTCTACAGGCTATCGATAAAGGTAGGTAGGTTGGATTTTCGACGTAAATCCATCTGTCATAGTAGATGGGAAGGAATGGGATTCGAAATCATTTGCGTTTGTAACTGTGGTCATAAATTAATAGCCAAATCACCAATTTTCGCAGAAGAATCACAATACTCTGTCACTGGTTGCCCTCCTCAATCAGAGTTTTGCGCACCAAGTGCACTATACTTACTTTCTTCTTTGGTCATAGATGAACAATCGCTAGTTAATCTTCTTCTATTGTCTTAAGCTCTTCTTCGAACGGTAAATTTATTTCAGATATCTTTTCAGCGAACCTTTTTTCTACTCGCTGCAATCCAGGGTCGTATACAGCCCCGAATTTTGCACCTTTTTTAACCTTAAATGGCTCGTCGGAATCTGTCTTATTCATGTTAGCAAATTCTTCATATGCAATAAGCTC
>JBAVTY010000004.1:0-1629 GCA_049696495.1 Candidatus Nitrosopolaris sp. | reverse complement strand
TAGCCTTCAGTATAGGTTTTCTGTTATTACAGCATTTCTTTCTTTAAAAATAAAGCTAAACCTATTGATATTAATGAAATCACCCCAGCTGTAAGAAATATCAGATTATAAGATTCAGCAGATGGATGTGATGACAAACCAACGACTGTGCTTACATATATCTGGTGCGATTGCATATAAACGCCTGCGACTGCTGGCCCTATAGCCATTCCAACATAAAAGAGAAGAACTGTCATTCCATAAGCAACTCCACTATATTGTTGTGGAGCTGATGCTGCGACAATGTTATAACCTCCAACCCTTAAAAATGATAAGCCAATAGCAATTATGCCAAGGTTAATAGATATTAAAATTTCAGTTGAGTGAAACATAAATAGCAAAAAGAATCCGATCGTACTGATCACATTTCCTACTAAAGTGATATTAACATTTCCAAATTTAGATATAATAACGCCAGCAATAGAAGATACTGAAAAAGATAGTATCATAAAAGGAAGTTGAACATTTCCTGCTGCTATTGCATCACCACCAAATCCTAGCGGTTCTGGACTTCTCACCAATATGGTTATACTCTGATATACCATAAACATTGTAATGCTTACAATCATCAAGTTCATGTTAGTTGGAAGTAAAATTTTATGGATCATTAGACTAAGATTGACTATTGGAGAGAGCGATGTTGTTGTCGTTGTTGTTTTTGCATAATTTGTAAGTGGCAATCTCCTTTCTATTCTTATAAAAAATAAAAGTGAAACTACCGATACAACTGAAAAGCTAATGAGTGGAATCAGATTAGAGGGATTGGCAATATTCTCCAAATACGACAGTGCAAGCAAAAAGAAGATTATCGTAACAGCCAATGTTGCTGCACCTTTGATATCAATTAGATTAGTAAATCTAATACGAGCCGTTCTGCTTGTAATTTGTACTTGCTCAACACTTTTTCTTTCAGATTGCAATTGTTCTTGATTTAGCTTTGTGAATACGCAGCAATAATCAAAATCAAGTTTGTCAAACATATCTTGATTCCATTCATATGTTCATGATTAAAAGAGCCCCTAATCATATTCTGAATAAACGATGATGTGGGGTTTGAAAAATCGAATCACATAACTATGCCATGCGCCCTTACACTTTTGCGCAGACTTGGAATACCATATGACCGGTTTGTTCAAAGTTATACCGAATATAGTGAAGGAAAAGCCAACAAACCGAACTAATTTCGTAGTTCATTCAGCGAGTGCCTTTATCAAGACGCAATTTCCACCTCTGTTCAGTATCTTAAAGGAGAAGGATTGATTAGATCACAAGCACTCTGGGGTAGTATAGGTGGTAAGGTTAGTATAACCCATGCGGGTATAGTGGAGGTGGAAGAGGCAATGACTAATCCTCAGGTGAACTCGGCGAGGTGATCGGCTGATTACCATTCCTAGGTCTTTCACTATTTTATGTAATCTTAACAAGTCATGAACATCATACTTCGCCAACCAGCTATTTAGAATGCCTTTTGTGGGTACACCTTTTTGTTCTGCTGGGGGGCACAGTGGGTACAGTCCATTGTCTAGCTACAAAGTAATAAACCGGGTTTGAACTATTAAGAATTCTATTAAACTTAATCCGAATTAGATT
>JBAVTY010000003.1:0-6718 GCA_049696495.1 Candidatus Nitrosopolaris sp. | reverse complement strand
AGTTGTGGATCCCAAAGTTGACGATTGTTCGAGAAAAGGGGTTGCACATATGCAGATGGTTGGAAAAAATGTAAGAGATCTATTAAATGCCAAAAACTTAACTTGGGGATGGTTTCAAGGAGGATTTTGACCCACAGAAAGAAGTCCTGAAAGAAGTGTGGTTTGTGTCGTGCCAGCAGGACCCGAAGATTGTTTACAGACGCCGGCAGCACAGAGTGGCTGACTATTACTAGCTGAGCTAACTTGCAAGTTGTTACTCCAAGGTGCTTTATACGTGATTGTTGGTTGTAGTTGTTGTTGTTGTGCTTGTGCATAGGAATTCTTTATTCCAAAGGAAGATCCTATACTACTTACTATGACAAAGGTACAGAATAGCATAGCTAAAAAATTGCAAATATTCTTTTTCCTAGTCTTTCTAACTGTTCCAGTAGTTTTTAAACAAAACATACTTGTAAGACGGATAATGTCTATAATTTATATGCGTCAGGAATAATTCAATTTATCAAAAGCTTCGTGTGAAAAGCCTTTTAATATTGATCACATGATCAAATATGTCATAACGTCCAGCGCATATAGACTCACATAGCACTATGTCTTCAACATAGGTAATGCTTATTTCTTTTTTATGAAGAAAGCTGTTTCGAATGAAACATACTAATGTAGATTATCCTCGTAAAGTGGGTAGGAGAGGGTAATCTACATTTCAATTTTCAAAATGTTCAGTCAGGGACATCTTAGAGGTGTATTGTCAACAAGGCGCAGGCAAAGGTCAGACTATTTTTGAGGAAAAAGGCCACCGCTGAGCTTAGCCGTTTGAGGTATATTCATCAGCTTAGCGTTAACGGCTTATTAAATAGCTCAAAGATAAAAGCTTATACCGAGAATTAGTTAAATATTTTCCTTGAATCGGGCGCAAATGCAGATAAATTGAAGACGAGGAAAATAGGGATTTATTTAGTCAACCGCGCGCTTGCGGCTTATACACTACAAGAATCTCAACACATGTTAAGTATCAATTTATTCATCTACTAATTGTGGTCAGAATCATACCAATCATATAATACTAGTATTCACGAGTCGAATATATCAGATAACGGCCTTTATGAATCGCACGCTAAATCTTCCAAGCTGCTACGCAGAACAAGACCACTATAATTATTCCAATCAAAATGTAGAATATTATTATTCGGTCCATTGCGTTCAAACTCATTTTAATACGGACCAAATGATTTACTATTTTATACTATTTTTCTTCATAAAATACATAATGTATATAGTTGTCTCTCATTGCCACAACAGGGTACAACCAATCAGAGGTTGATAGTTGCAAGCCAAGTTCGATAAAGTTGCAATTGTTATGTTAGGCTAAATGTTCTTCGTGTCGTCCAGATGTTGCTATCAGTAGGCGTTCTTTGGATTGCATAGCTAACAAGGGGTTCTTCAGTTTGTGATTGAACGACTGCTTTATTGAGGAGGGTACGCTTGTTTTTGCCAGAATTCCAAACAATAATCCCCGTCTTCTTGAAATATCTCTGCGGGTTGATGTTTACACGATTGACATACAGCAGCGCTTTCAGTCCCGTTACCAACCATAACACCCTCTCACTAACTAGGTCTATAAAAGTTCTGATTTGACATCTTTTGACTTAGGTATCCAACTATTGGACCGTAGTAACGCATTTACTACTAGCCTTGCCGCGTGTGAAAGTTGATGATATAAAATGCAAACCAACATAGTGAAACATCATGATTGCACAATGCCCCCTGTTACATAGTTACATCTAGAGTCGGTACTAAGAACGTCGATGTGAGCAAGATGCTTGATCCCAATAGATATATTCGTAGTGGTGTACCAGGAACTATAGAAGACTAACACACAAATAGAAGATCTAATTCAACCTGAATTATATAGAAAACTTACATATATTTTGCACCTCTACCTGATTTAATGCGTAAACAAACAACGTTCGTAATAACGGCGATTCTGTTAACTGCAATTGTGTCAGTAGTACTCTATAATGTCAAAACAACAAACGCACGGGCAATATGTCTACTGCAAGTGGCGCTAATATGACAAAAGGCAACATGACTGCGGCCGGTGCAGCGAAAAATATGACAAAAGGCAACATGACTGCGGCTGGTGCAGCGAAGAATATGACAATTGCTATGTCTACCGTTGTCAAGGCAATGAATAAGACTAAATGAAGCTCCTGATGGTTCCTCCTCAGTTTTTTTTGTTGACAACTGCTGGGTAATGGTCTTGCCAATCATAATGGTGGCAGCTTTACCAGATAACATTCCACCACATTATACGCAGGTATTCTAGCCTACGTGTAACCTTAAGCAAACCATTCAACGAATTCTAATACGAGTGATTTCAAATCTGAAGTAAAACATTGATTGCGCACTGCTAAAGTAGATTCACAAGACAGCAAAAAGTGGATTAGAACTAATTGGCTAGTAATGTGTGTATTACCCGGCAAAGAAATGGTCATGGACAAGGCAATGAATAACATACACTTCCTCCTCCTCGGATGTGACGCTTGGCCTCGGACATGCCCCGGATGTGACGCTGAACTATGAACCGGGATATGGCGTTGGCTGGTCAGTCAATGCTAGGCTATTCATCTCTATTTTTTTTATCCAAGTTAGTAAAATTTCTTTTTAGTTTCCTAACAGTGTTCACGTTTGTAACCTTATTTTCTAGCCATTCATGTAATTGGGGCCAGATTCATAGATAAATAAATGGATACTTAACTTGTAACCTTTGCAACGAACCTCTAGGTCCATATCTCTGCCTAGAAAATAATCTAGCCATCTGTCATTAGGTATCTTGATACCATTCCGTTCTTGATCAGACATCTTTCTCATATACATCCGAGAGATATTTCTCTATTGTACGTAGGATAGCTGCTCGTGGAATAGCTTCACACACATAACCAGTTCATCTGTCACAATATTATTCCGTGTTTTTCCAGCAATTCTAGCTGCTCTAGTGTAATTACGGTATCGTGTTTGAGTTCTTCTTCTCTGAGCACATCTCCGATATACTCTTTCTCTACAGATTCAAATTTAGCCCAATTTTCTCGGAAATATAATCGATAGAATTGTCTTCCATGATTTTCTGTTTCGTGAATATAGAATTCTTCACCTTCCCCATCTGGACGATAAGGTATCTTGTACAAACATATATCTTTCTCCGGATCTGCGAAATATTGAGACACCATGTGTGTGTCTCCTACCTACTGATGTACTAGAGCTTTATACTCTGGTTTGTAGAGCATAGCTCTGAGCCACTCATTGATGTCTTTTGGTGGATCTACTCGTGCTAGACTGCGCTCAAAAACAAGCTTGGCTACACGTTCGGCAGTACGCACTTCGGTATCCAAGACGTTGCTTTGAGGTGGGAATAGCATGCCCATCTTGCGCTGTTTGTCAGTCACCTGATCAGCTGTTGCTTTTGCAGCTTCAATGAACATTTCATCAGTTACAAACTTTGGGCGAGTAGCATAAATCGCGAGTCCGACAGCAGGATATACGTAGAAGTTGTTTGCCTGTCCTGGAAGAAAAGTATCACCATTATAATGCACCGGAGGGAATGGTACTCCTGCTGCGTAAATAGCCTTGCCGCGAGACCAATTATATGCCTCTTCTGGCGTGCACTCGGCGTGTTCCGTTGGATTCGATAGAGCAAATATAATCGGTCGCTTATTCACTCTAGACATGGTCTCGACCACAGCGCGAGTGAACGCCTTACCTATAGTACTCACACCAATTAGGATGCTGGGCTTGATCGAGTCAACTGCCGCAGCCAGATCGTGAGTTGGAGTGTGCTTATGAGCATACACTTGCTGTTCAGGTATCAGGTCTTTACGCGTATTCTCTAGTAAGCCGTTCACATCAAACATCCAGATACGGCTTCTGGCCTGTTCCTCAGATAGACCCTCAAGCTTCATTGCCGACCGGATCATATCAGCAATGCCAATACCAGCCGACCCTGCACCTAGGAAAAGAACACGCTGATCTTTGAGGCTCTCGGCAGTTATGCGCATGGCGGTCTCTAGTCCAGCAACGGTTACACTGCCAGTGCCTTGGATATCGTCATTGAAGCAGCATACTTTGTCGCGATAGCGGGCCAGGTAGTGGAGGGCATCGGTCCCTCTCCAGTCCTCAAAATGTATGCAGCAATTCGGGAAGGATTCTTGAACGGCCTGCACAAACTCATCTACGAATGGCTCTGTTTCTTTTATATTCGGACGAGTTTGACGCAGACCTAGATAGATTGGGTCATTTAGCAATTCGCGATTGTTCGTGCCGAAATCAAGGAGGAGCGGCAATAGTCCTTGTGGCGGAACACCTGCACAAGCAGTGTAAAGTTGTAGCTTTCCAATAGGTATGCCCATGCCGTTCGCACCGAGATCACCTAGGCCGAGGATGCGACCGCCAGTTGTTGCGCAAACTACACGCACATCCTTCTCAGGCCAGTTCTTGAGGACGCCATGAATACGTCCTTTTTGATTCATTGATATGTACATTCCGTGTGGCCGACGGTATATGTGTCCAAATTTTAGACAAGCCTCACCGACAGTCGGGTCGTAAAGTATTGGCAGGAAATATGCAGGATTAGACATCACCACGTGATAAAAAAGAGTCTGGTTCGAATCGGACAGCTGAATCAGGAAAATATAGCGTTCTAGGTCAGTAGGCTTTTGACCCAATTGCTGGAGTATACGCCGCTGCTGTTGGTCGATTGTCTCTACCGAAGGGGGCAGCAGACCTTCAAGACTAAATGCGGCGCGTTCAGCATCTGTAAAGGCTGTACCTTTATTTTGCGCAGGTGTCTCGACTAGTTTTATTCCTTTCTCATGTGAAGTAACCGGGTAGGTCTCAGAATGAGTAGACATGGTCTGTAGTAGAAATATTCTAGTAGATTAAGCTGGTGGTAAAAGCCCCCTTGAGGGAGGTATGATTGTTCTATTAAAAATGTAGCGCGTTGTTGATGTAAGTGATTTAAGAAAGCAGCCATCGCAAAAAATTTTTACCTATTGATATAGAACGATCATACCGAGATCTGTCTCGGACGTCATAACAAGAAACATAACAAAGTGCGATGGCTTATACAAAACTCTATTTATAGTAGCATTCCTCTACCAAAGTAAAGTACTATCGTTTGACGAAATTTATGCTGTCAAATCAGGTGGTTGTTTATTAGTGGGAGTCTACGTTCAGTAAATCTCAGCTTACATATAGTCAAGCAATTCATGTCAGGAACCATCTATACATGGAATCTTCATAGTTACCAATCGTACCAATCAACTTGTTTTTACTTCATTTGGATCGGCGTCATTACTGAGAATTGTTTGAATCTTTAGGTTATTATCAACTACATCTCGAAAAATCATTACTAATGGTCTGAGTTCAGACGGAAATGATGAAATGTTCCTGTCTCATACAGAAATGGAAGGAATGAACAATACAAACATTCATCTTTAATGTCCTCAAATGGTGGACATCATTTAGTAAACTTAGATTGGCATTTTTCTTTATGTTGGTATAAACGTGCGACGCCTGATCAACCCCAATAGAGTACAATATTTCTCCTGGACATTCTATTCCTACCAAAGATTTGGGTCGAAAGCGGCGCTAAATTTGGTTGAATGATCCTTATCTATTAATTCTGCTGACATTCATAAGTTATACCCATGCTACTCTTCCCACTATCATTCTCGCCAACAACACTAATGTAATGTGTTTGTCCAAATAGTCTACAACCAGCGGTTCGTTAATTATTGGCATCCACTCATTTAACATGTTCTCTTGACCATACAGAACATCTCATCTTTCGGACGGACAGGTGCGTGCTGTTTAGAACCGCAATATTATTTCGTCTTGGACCATGACCACTGTACGATGGCTCATATATCTTCGTCTTTTATCATCACGTTTGCAGTTTAACTCGCATTCTCGGCCGTGCGTTTTTTTAGGTCGCACAACCAATTTCGTGATTACCCTCCTTTATACCGATGACTACGAAGGATTGTTTTGTATTTATAAGATGATTAGTACACCTACACAATCCGTCTGCAATTGCACTGCCTTCGGGCCAGTCCATCTCTCCAAACGCTCAAAATAGAGCCGCATATTGTCTCCATGCCAAGAAGGATCTTGGTCATCTTGCCACTGCTGACAAATACCCACGATATGTGCGCACATTAGAATATGAACGTGGACCATACGATTATCCATAGCTGACGTTTCTTGGCTACTGCTACGAAGCAATCGCATGATTAAGATTCAAAAAAATAGAAATGGATTTGTGATATTAAGTTAGCTCTTATCTCGCGTCTTCAGTCGTTTGATAACCGCCTCAGCGACGGCTCTAGCACTACTTGGGTTCTGACCGGTAATGAGACGTCCGTCTTCAATCACGTGAACTTCAAATGGTTTATCAGCCTTACTATACTCAGCCCCAACCTTCTTCATCTCCTCTTCCAAGCTGAACGGAACAGCATCGTCTCTCTTCGCTATTATCTCTTCGGGCCAAGAGAAGCCAGTTACTTTCTTACCCTTAATCAAGGGCTCACCTGTACTCAGATTCACATTAAGGAGACCTGTTGCGCCATGACAGACAGTTGAAACCACTCTGCCCGTCTCGTAGAACCTGGCCATCAAAGTCTCTAAGGCCTTGCTCTGACGGAAGTCGAACATGGTCCGATGT
>JBAVTY010000002.1:0-2169 GCA_049696495.1 Candidatus Nitrosopolaris sp. | reverse complement strand
GCCAGCACCTACATCTCGGATTCTTTTCTTCCTTGAAATGAGCCTTCTTCTCTCGTGCTCTTCATAGTTATGTTCAATTTCTTTACAAACAAGATTAAATTCCAAAACAGTTAGTCCAGTAAATGATATAATATACATTGCCAGTATATGGTAGCGCTGGGAGGAGTGTTCAGATAATAGATGGCCCTGTAAAATTTCCGGCGTTGTAAAGAATAGTAGCCTTACTGCTCTATATTGAGGTCTTGGACATTACAGAAATTGGGCTAATTATTAGACATAGAAACAAAGTGATGGCCAACTTGGTTTCCATCATTTACCATTTACACCCTCGTGCCCCATACGACCCATTGTCATTTGTCGAGGCTGAAATCGAGTCCCCATAACCATCCCAGATACCTCTTTTAAACTGGGCGCTATGATGTCTTAGAAAACCGAATTTAGCAGTGTTCTTTGCTGTAGTAGGACCAATACCTTGAATATCCTGAATTTCTAGATCTGCAGATGAAGTCTCAGGGATTGCATTAATATTGTCATCTTTAGCCACTGGAGAAGATTCTTCTGTATTACTATCTGTCATCGTTTCACAATATTGATACTATAGCTTGTATTAAAATTGAAAAGTACTTACCAGACACGGAGGGGTCGGCGGTTGTGTTAGTTACGATATATCAGTTGGCGTTGCATCGGTTGCAAGCGCGCAACAACCACAGGTATCCGGCTTCAAATCTGGAACAATTTCTAGCATACAAAATGGCAAGAACGGGAAACCGGAATGGATGCCTTCAGGTGGATGGGACCTCAGAAATATTAATTCAATGCTGGATTTAATATGGTGCACCACATACGCATACTATAACAGATTTTAAGATGACGGGTACTCTAACAAAAAAGGATACAGCAACCACGTATAATGATCTATTAAAGATGTACCACTTATCTAAAAGTAAAAGTTGATATTGTTTTATACACCCATAAATAGGAATATGTCATCTGACAACTCTGTAAGGATACATGATGACTCTGATCGTGCTGCTGAATCAATAAAAAAAGCTGCCAGAGATATTCGTGAATCATCATCTACGACGAAACAATTAATACACACACTAGTCAGAACTGGCGCATTTGAAGAGATAGCACGGGCAATAGTTGAAACGACTATTGCTATTCGTGATATCGCAAACGAAGTAAATGAAACTGTTAAAGATCTAAAAGAACGAGGAACTATCAAGGATATAGCTAGTGCTGTCGTGGAGACAACAAACGCAACACGAAATACAATTGGGATTACCAAAGCGGCAATAGAGACGGACAATACCAAAAGAGGGGCATTTTAGTAGGTTACATAAGTACTGTCAATTGGGTAAACTAAATATCTGTCTAGTATTCTCTATTTTTTTGCAATCAAATATCTCTCTGTATGTGTGAAGAAGGAGTGTTATTTGGACCAGCCAGAAAGACCTTGATATTGTCAACCGATAACATCAAAGCTGCTGATGCTGATGGTGAAGTTCAGCCTATTGCTGGGACATTTCCAAAGCATTTTGCACAAAAGAGAAGGGGATAAAGAAACCATAATTCAAGTTTATGACAGGTGCTGCTTTAGTCCTACAAGGCGGTGATATTAGGATTAAGAAGAGCTAAATTTAGATAAAGTGCAATCTTCCCTAAAGTGTTGCAACAGTATATCGCAATAGCTATTTTTGCAGGTGTTTACGCCTTAATTATACTAGGACGGACAAGACGATACCATATTCCAATATGGGTTTCGATGTTGATTGGTGCTTTCTTTATGATTCTCTTCCAAGTTATAGGTTTAGAGGCTGCATTCAAGTCAATTAACCTAGACGTGATTGGTTTTCTTTTTGGGATGTTTAGTATTGTTGCTGCACTTGATAAATCTGGTGTGCTCAAGCTAGTGGCAATAAAGATGTTATCAAGAGCAAATAATCTGGACTCACTTCTTATGATTTTTGTTGTAGGTATGGGAATACTTTCTGCATTTTTAGTAAATGATGCTATAGCATTGCTTGGTATACCACTCATAGTATACATTTCAAAACAAGTTGGAATTAGGCCTTTGGTTTTACTTATTGCTCTTGCGTTTGGTATTTCTGTGGGTAGCACAATGACACCAATAGGAAATCCCCAAAATCTCTTAATAGCAATACA
>JBAVTY010000001.1:0-3917 GCA_049696495.1 Candidatus Nitrosopolaris sp. | reverse complement strand
CTGTAATCTGTTTAACTACTGTAGTCGTTCCTGAAGCATGACCTGCTCTAATAATACTGTAGGACTCGATCATAACATCAATAAACCAATCATCCATACCAGTCTCTTTCATTCCTTTTCGAGCATCTCCTTCTGGTATATCTATATAGGGGGTTTAGCAAGCGACTAATTAAGATAGATATAACTACAAGAAATTTAATGTAGTTGAAATGTTTATCCCTTAAGGACCCGATAAGCCATGAGTTGGATGATAAACCTATGCGGAGCTTGTAGCACTCAAGCAAGCGATTGATGCAACATAGGCACTTCTACTAGATAGTAGGCCAAGTTACCTGATGTAATGAACGATAATCGTACATGTAATATGTTTATCCATTCTTATCACCGACGACAGGAAAACAACCGAGAACTAGAAAACATATGCTGCATATTATTAGGCTTCTTAAAAAATACTTAAATACTTTACAGTGCTCTTTCTAATAAATGAATAATTTGCGTATATCTGTATTAATGCCGAGTATAATTGTAATAGCACTAGTAGCAACTCCAATTTCGAGTTACGCACAACAACAAACGAATTTTGTCGCTACTCTAAGCGGTAAGGATATGGTACCTCCAGTGAACACTCCTGCAACAGGTGTAGCAAGATTCCACATTAACCCTGACGGATCCCTGTGCTATTCTGTAGATGTTAGCCGCATAACGGGAGTTCTGGGCGCTCATATTGGTACTAAGAACGGAACTGAATTAGCAGATTTGATCAATCCTTATGCCACAACATCGACCTATCCTTATGGCACAATAGGGGCTTATCCGACTGCAAGTGTTAATGGAACGTTGACAAGTGGAGACATTAAAGCAGGTATAATGGGGCCGCCTGGAAGAGGAGGAGTACTTTCACCAATAGGTCTAGTTGGGCCGTTGGTTGGAAAGAATGTCACAGATCTAGATAACATTGTAAAGAATAAGAATGCATATGTTACTGTCAGATCTGTTGATCATCAACATGGAGAAATTCAAGGACAAATACTTCCAACAAATTCCATCGTAAGTTGTCTCACTACTTTGAGATTTGCTCCTCCTAGTACTGTGCCTTCGCCTAATAGTACGCGCTATTAACCCCACAACACGGATAAGCGATCAACCTTGTAATACGGCCATACGATTTCAGAAACACGAAATAAAATAATAAGAAAATGGATGCATACTTAGAAGAGGAACTCTACGATCTTCTTACTTATTGCGCGCTAAAACCTGATGCTTGAGACTTCGATTTAAAAAAGCAGCAGATGTATAGCATACAATATTCACCTATTACATCAGATGTATACACAGACTGACTAATCTTATTATGATATTCCGTGGTTTCTACTGAGCCAAAGGATAACAAGGATATTGAATCGATGTAATGTACATCTCAATCTTACTCCACCCTATCATGTGAACAGGAATCTCAACATGTCAATGGCTGACAAAATCCTCATCCTCCGCTAATACTTATGCAGCTGCTGCAGGATCAGACGAGGTAATATCTTCGAATATTGGATTTATTGTAGGTCCTGAATTAGCATAATTTAGGCCAACTATCTATACATCTAAGATATCTTTTTACTGCGTATGTCAAATTCTCTTCTGTTCCATAGTTATGGTTTGCACATACATCCTGTTCATCTTTGTCTCTACTGGGTTTGCAATTAGAATATACACTATGATCTCTAATAATGGCCGATACCTACGTAACACTTACAGAAAAGGGAGATGATTTCTCCACAGAAGTTGCAGGATCTTATCGCGTATGAACAACTAACTAACTGTGTGAATAAAACAGATTCAGATGAGCCAGGTGATGGCTGTAGTGATGCTAGTAATACGAACCACAGAAACACAATATGCGCAAGCTTCCTGTATTTGCGTGGGGGTTCTGTCCGTGCATAATTGAGTGCGGGATAGCATTAGTTTCTATCTATAAGCAACCCAGTATAAACCTTATAAAGGTCATAATATTGTATGTTCTAATGCACAAACAAACAATGTTTGTACTAACAGCATTGATACTTATAACCGCAATCGCGGTGGTAGCAATGTATAAATCCTTATTTCACCAATTTGTAGCAGCACAACCATTAATTACAAATATTTCTAGTAAAGGAATCTATAAAGTACAATTAGGCTTGAGCACAGGAATATCTCTCCAATCTCTTCCAAATAGTGGATTCGCTCCATATATAAGATTCATGAGTGCCACTTCACTACCCGCAACGTCAAAAACAATCCCAAATCACGCAAGTGGGGGAGGTCTAGCAATGACTATTGGCGGATCTGGAACTCAATATAATGTTCCTGGTAGCATATTGCGTATTGTTCCCATTAAAAGCTTTGATATGACAATTTATGGTAGCCATGGAAAAGTAATATGGAACAAAGTAAACCAAATACCCTCAGCAGGACTTAAACTCATACATGTCGCATTTCCTAAAGGGACTAGTGGTGACATTACCATCTCAATACATAATATCAAATCTCCACGCCCCAATGTACCAACAGACTCGGTGGATTTTGCTGCAAAAGTGGTTTAGCTAGGACAGTCAATCACAAATACGGTCCTGCAGGTAATACTGAAGTATCCTAATAATGTTTAGCCTTCTTATACCCATAATATTATGTGTCTAGAAAGGATAAATATGTAATGTTCTGATGCACAAAGGGTGGTTGTACTGTTATTATGCTAAAATGCATATCCTGAATATGGCCTAAATTTTAAAAGCCATCAGTCACTAACGCGGAAGTTGAAAGGAATATTTCCTCGTATCTCATTCACGATTCAGAGAATACTTTAGACGGAATGTTAGTGCTACGTTGTATAGCACAACAGGAGGCAAAGATTGATGCAACAGTTATCGCAGGAGCTTTGATTTTTCTCGGTCTCTTAATCTTATTGAGCATATATAATCATCATACAGCTTTGAATATATAATATCTATACAGAAGATTTAGATAGTATAAATATTCCTGCATAAATACTGATATACGATTGTACCGTCTGTATACACATATATCTACTATATCTAAATAACATATAGATGCATCATCTATATGTTATGCTATTAATAAATTAAGGTGATTGAATGGGAAATAGAAACATGAGACGAAGCGTTAATAATTTCGGGATACTACAAGTCTCAAAAGCCTTAGAATAAGTTCCTTTTACATACTAAAATACATACAACAAACGTTACATCAGCTGTACTAGCTCCATCAATTACATGATTGTTGGTGATTATATGTCCTTGCTTATCGTATACAGTCCAGAACCCAATCTTGTAGACTTTCTATTGAAGACAAATATGCGATGCTTGTGCAGCAATATACACGTGTAGTCTAGACTTTTTTCAATTGCTTTTTATGTAATGTTGCTGAATATTCTTTGTCTGGTGTGGAAATACGGATCCTCGTCTAAGTACATTTTGGCATATGATGCAAACTGTGGTCCATGTACTAAATTCAGGCGTATGGTTGAAATATTAGACAAATATGAAAGGATAGATTTTATCTAGCTAACCAAAGCCGATCAAGAAGGTCTACTTGACGAAATTCCTGTCCATAAACGTTACAAATCATTTCATCTCATCTTCCCCAGAAAAACAAAAAGCGGATCTGAGGCCCTTCTTGAACTGATAGTGATCCTACCAGGAGGGAAGATCATATCGCCAATAATTAATTACTTTCCAGGCGAAAAAAGGCTGTGGGATTTATTTATAAAAGATTTTCAAGACTATATGATAGACGTTCATGTAGCATTAACGAAACATAATGCACAATGATATCGTAGTGTCCTCGTACTCCTGCTTTGACCAAGGCATTCATATTCTAGATACATCTCCTAATCCAATTCTGACATAATTTGTTTGATCAAATAA